>JAQSWE010000039.1 GCA_029266795.1 Alphaproteobacteria bacterium
GAATATACCTCCAACATGATCGAGGCGGGGCAGCGGCTCGTTTCGCTCGTCAACGACATCCTTGACCTGTCCACCATCGATGCCGGTTACATGAAATTGTACCCGTCCGACATCAAGGCGAAGGATTTGATTACGCAAGTGGCGGCGCTCACCGAAGACTGGGCGCGCAAGCAGAGCCTCGAGATTTCCGTCACCTGCAAAGACCCGGAACTGATGTTCACGGCGGATGAACGCCGCATCAAGCAGGTGCTGCTGAACCTCATCAGCAACGCGATCAATTACAGCCCGAATGGCGGGCGCGTCACGCTGTCGGCGGAGAAGGACGGCCCGTTCCTGATGCTCGGCGTGCGCGACACCGGCATGGGGATTCCGGCGGAAGATTTGGCGCGTGTCTTCACGCCGTTCGAAAAAATCCAGAGCAAGAAGGCGGGCAGGCGCTCCGGCGCGGGCCTCGGCCTTGCGCTCGTGAAATCGATTATCCAGCTGCATGGCGGCACGGTCACGATCGACAGCGTCGAAGGGCAGGGGACGTTTGTGTTGTGCAAGCTGCCGTTACAGTTGCAGGTGCCGCCCGATCTCGTTTCCCCCTCGTAAACGCCTTTTAATATCTGCCAGATACAAAAAACCCCGCCTGTTAAAGGGCGGGGTTTTTCTTTGTCTTGTCTCACGCTTACTCGGTCAGGCGTTTCCACCAGCCCTTGCGCGACTTCCCATCATCGGTGCCGGTGGCGGCATCGTTTTGCTGCTGGTTGTCGTGGGAATGGCTGTGGTCATGGCCAGCGTGGTCATGGTTATGATCATGCCCGCTATGGTCGTGACGCGGTGCTTCTTCGCGCACCGGCTGGTCGGTGTTGAAGGATTGCTGCTGGCCTTCGCCTGCGGGGGCGTTGTCGCCCTGCTGGCGCTGGTGACGGTCGTTGCGGTCGCGGCCGCCGCGATGGCGTCCGCCGCGGTTACGGTCACGGCCGCCGCGATTGTCGCGGTTGCCGCCTTGCTGGTGCTGGCGGGGCTCGCCGCCACCTTCGGCAGAGGCTGCATCATTGATATGGGCTTCAGCGAAATCCGGCTGCGGCGCACCGGCGAGGTCGACGAATTCGCCGCCTTCGCCCTGCACACCTTGCGGACGAGGACCATGCTCGCCATGCGGGCGATCACCACGGTTGCGGCCACGGCGACGGCCGCCACGACGGCCGCGACGGCGGCCACCACGGTTGTCGTCATCCTCGGCACCGGCGATGCCGGGTGCTGCGGGCTGGTCGCCTGTGGCTACAACTGCTGCATCATCGCCTTCGACGCGCGCGGGGCGGTCGATACGGTCGGGGCGGGGCTGTTGCTGGTGACGGTTGCCGCCGCGATCATTGCGGTCGTTACGGTCGCGTCCGCCGCGGTCACGGCCACGGTTGCGGTCGCGTCCGCCGCCGTTATGGCGACCACCGCGGTCGCCGCGGTTTTCGCGGGGCTCGCCGTCATCGTCGCCATGCTGGCGCACGCCGCGGCTGTCTTCTTCGTTGTCGTCTTCCGACACCGTGCGGTCATCCGAAATATCGTCGCCTGTCAGCTCCGGCAGGTCCGACATATCGACGGTCTGCACGGGGGCGGGCCGTTGCGGGCGCAGGTCGCGCTGCACGCCGGATGTTTTCTGCACTTCGATCGTGTAGGCGGGTTTCAGCAGCGTGTCGTCGGCGTTCAGGAACACGCGGATGTTATAACGCTTCTCGATCGCCATCAGCATCTCGCGCTTGCTGTTGAAGATATAGAGCGCGATTTCTGTCGGCAGGGACACTTTCACTTCCGCCGCGCGGCCTTTCAGGCCTTCTTCCTCCAGCGCGCGCAGAATCAGCACGGCGGTGGTTTCGACGGTGCGTACAAGGCCGGAGCCCGTGCAATGCTTGCAGACTTCAAAGTTCGTCTCGACCAGCGACGGGTGCAGGCGCTGGCGCGACAATTCAAGAAGGCCGAAGGCTGAGATACGGCCCAACTGGATGCGCGCACGGTCGTGCTGCATGGCGTCGCGCACGCGGCGCTCCACGATGCGGTTGTTGCGCTTGTCTTCCATGTCGATGAAGTCGATGACGATCAGGCCGCCCTGGTCGCGCAGGCGGAGCTGGCGGGCGATTTCGTCCGCCGCCTCGATGTTCGTCTTGAGCGCGGTTTCCTCGATGTGGCGGCCTTTTGTCGCGCGGCCGGAGTTCACGTCGATCGAGACCATCGCTTCCGTCGGGTTAATGACGATATAGCCGCCCGATTTCAGGTGGACGGTCGGCGAATGGATCTCCGCCAGCTGCGATTCAACCTGGTAGCGGAAGAACAGCGGCACGGTCGGGTCGTTATACGGCTGGATGCGGTTTGAATGGCTGGGCATCAGCGTCTTCATGAAGTCGCGTGCGGTTTCAAAGCCGGTCTGGCCCGCCACATGCACTTCGTCGATGTCGCGGCGATAGAGGTCGCGGATCGCGCGCTTGATGAGGTTGCCTTCTTCATAGATCAGCGCGGGCGCGGTCGATTTCAGCGTCAGTTCGCGGATCTGGTCCCACAGGCGCAGCAGGTAATCGAGGTCGCGCTTGATTTCCGCAGTCGTGCGGGCGACGCCCGCGGTGCGCAGGATGACCGACATGCCTTCGGGCACGTTCAGGTCATGCAGGATTTTCTTCAGGCGCTGGCGGTCTTTCGCATTCGAGACCTTGCGCGACACGCCGCCGCCACGGGGGCTGTTCGGCATCAGCACGCAATAGCGGCCCGGGAGCGAGATATAGCTGGTGACAGCCGCGCCCTTGTTGCCGCGCTCTTCCTTGCCGATCTGGATCAGCATGATCTGGTTGCGCTTGATGACTTCCTGGATTTTGTAACGGCGCTTGATGGCCGAGCGGTAGAGGGGCTGTTCGACCGCGTCGCCGCCGACGATTTCGAGCGATTCTTTTTCTTCTTCCGGCTGGCCTTCGGCTGCGGGCGCTGCGGGTTGCGCATCGCCTGACTCTGCCGTGTTGTTTTCGGGCTGCGCGGATTGCTCGCTTGCGGCGGCTTGCGGCTGCTCTTCTTCTTCCGCGTCGTCGTCGTTTTCGTCGTCGGTCAGCGTTTCCGGACCCATATCGAGGGCGAGGGAACCGGTATGGCGCGGCACGTATTCTTCGGTCGCGGCGGCGGGTGCGCCGGTTTCGTCCTGTTCTTCCTCTTCTTCGCCCTCGTCATCGCCGAGGTCTTCGAGGCTGTGGCCCTGCGCTGCCAATTCGGCTGCGTCTTCTTCGTCTTCGCGCGCCGATTGTTCGGCCGCGAGCGCGCGCTCTTCCGCGATCAGGGCGTCGCGGTCCTGGATCGGAATGCGGTAATAGTCGGGATGGATTTCGGGGAAGGGCAGGAAGCCGTGGCGGTTGCCGCCGAAGTCGATGAAGGCGGCCTGCAGCGAAGGTTCGACGCGCGTGACCTTCACAAGATAGATATTGCCTTTAAGTTGTTTGCGTACCGTCGTTTCGTAATCGTATTCGTCGAGGCGGTTGCCGGAGATGACCGCGACCCTCGTTTCTTCCGGATGGGTTGCGTCAATCAGCATGCGCTTTGTCATTTTAGTGTCCTTTATCAGGCGCATGCCTTTTGCTTTCCCCATGCGACAAAAAGGGAAAACCGGCGCGCCGATGTTTTGATTAAGGTTTATCAGTGACCGTCAAGTTCAGGCATCCCATCTACTTAGTCTTTAGTAGAGAGCGACCACATAGGGGGGCGCTGCTTCGTATTTAAGTGCCTGCGTATCACCTGGCCCATCCGTCACTCCGCATGTGCGGAGGAGGTTTGAATGAGCCGAACCTCAAAACTCGTTGACCCGGATTATTCTTTTCAACATTGCGTAAACTATGGAAAAGAAAATCTCTGTCGCGGCTTCAGTTTAAGCCGAATTCGCCATGTACCTCAATGTTTTATTTGGGGAATAGGTAAGCAATTGGAATCGCCTTATTTATTGTGAACAAGCGTCCTGTTTCAGTTATAGTGTTTAGAGAAGTCTGCCGTGATCGGGGTTTAAGCGGTGCGCCTGAGTCGTTGTTTTACCATATTTTTTGCCATTCTGCTGATGGCGGTGCCGGTGCTGTCCACCGCTGCCGCGCCGCAGTCGCAGAGCATTGAGGCGATCCGCACCGGCCTTGGCGCGGGCGGCACGCGCGTGACGGTCGACCTTGGCATGAAATCCGACTTCCGCGCCTTCCACCTCGCCAATCCCTACCGCATCGTGCTCGACCTGCCGTCATCAAAATGGGTGGCGGCGAAATCGGGGCTGATGTCGGGTGGCCTCATCCGTGCCTATCGCTCCGGCGTGCTGGAGGGGGGAATCACCCGCGTCATCTTCGACCTCGGGCGCGCGGCCACCATCAGCAACGCCGTCTTCCTGCCCAAAAGCAGCTTCGAGAAAAACCGCGTGGTGATCGACCTCATCCCCGCCACCGCCAACATGTTCAACGCAAGGTTGCCGCAGGTCTATGGCAGCCGCGAGATCCGCACACCCGCGCCCACGCCCTCGCAGGTATCGTCGCAATCCTCCCGCCCCACATCGGACGCGCAAATGCCGATCGAGGATGCCGACGTCACGGGCGAAATCACCGGCACCGTGAAGCAGAGAGAGCCGCTGTCGTCATCCCGCGCCCCTGAAAACCGTACCGCAGCGCCGATGTCGCGCAAGCAGACGCGCAAATATGTGGTCGTGATCGATGCCGGCCATGGCGGCGAAGACCCGGGCGCGCTGGGCCGCAACGGCGTCGTTGAAAAACGCATCACCCTGACGATTGCAAAAGAGCTGGAACGCCAGCTGTCGGAAACGGGACGCTACCGCGCCGTTCTGACGCGCAGCACAGATAAATACATCAAGCTGAGGGAGCGTGTGGCGATTGCGAAGCGCGCGAAGGCGGACCTGTTTATCTCCATCCATGCCGACAAGATCGGCCGCACGAATGTGCGGGGCGCGTCGATCTATACGCTGTCGCAGAACGCATCGGATAATGAAACCGCGCGCCTCGCCGATCAGGAAAACAATTCGGGCGTGGTCGCGGGCGTGGATCTTGCCAACGAGAGCCAGGACGTAGCGGATATCCTGCTGGACCTTGCGATGCGCGAGAAAATGAACGAGTCGAAACTGCTCGCCAAATACCTCGATCAGGCCTTCAGGGATAAAAGTATAAGGCTGTTGCCAAATTCCCACAGGGCGGCGGGCTTCGCTGTTTTGAAGGCGCCGGACGTGCCTGCGGCCCTCATCGAAACAGGGTTTTTGTCGAACCCCGAAGAAGCGAAACTGCTGAGTACATCGGCATTTCAGCGTCGAATTGCCTCTGCGATGGTCGATGGTATCGATGCTTATTTCCGGAAAATACAGGCTTTGCAGAAATTCTAAAATGGGCCTGTTTCAGGTCGAAAAGCCCGAGTCATGCCATGCCCTTACGTGGCTAAGTTGATAGACTCACAGAAATAATTGTAGTACCAAGGTTATGTTGTACAACAGCCCTCCCATCAACAGAGGGCAAATAATCCAAAGAGGAAAAAAAAATGAAACGTTCTATCATCGCTCTGTCCCTGCTCGCAGTTCTGGGCGTCACCGCTTGCCAAAACACCGGCACCTGGACCCCCCAATCGGGCGGCCGCACGGCTGGCGAAGGCCAAGTCGAAGTGACCAAAGCTGACCGCGCGGTCAGCACCGGCCTGCAGAAGTAATTCTGCTCCCCTTCTTCGGAAGGGGATCAAACAAAAGCCGCGCCAGGAGTTATCTCCGGCGCGGTTTTTTGTATTTTGAATCAGAATTTCGCGGAGAGAGACAAGATGCTGACGGGACTAGAAGCTGAGGTTATGCATCTGCTCCTTCAAGGCGATAACGCTGAGAAAGAAATACTGCGCCAGCAATTTCATGTTGCTACCATTTTGAAAAGAGAACTCACAGTTGTTGGTTTCTTCTTGAATTTTTCCGTTCCGGACGACGCGCCGAAGCTGGCGGATCGCAAAAGACAAACTATAAGCGGTGTCGGAGCCAAGTCGCCCCAAATTCCGAATGACTCAGGTTTTGTCTTGTTTATATCGGACGGCGTAATCGATTTCCTTGAAGGGTTTACTTACGGAGACCCATGGCCCGATGAAATCGAGAAATTCGATCTGTATAAAACTTGATAATAATCCGGCACGCCATCCATCCTGACGGCAAGGCGACGGTTTCTAGATTTTTGCATCTCAATTATATTTCTGCGTCGGGCGGTCGCGGGTCTGCGTGTTGTTGTCGAGGCGGTCGTTGCGCTCTTCGCGCGTGTTCGAACGCTCCGCCACTTCGCGGCCTGTGGTTGCGATCAGCACCGGATAGCCGCGGCGCTCGCGGATCACCTTGTTCACGGTCGACCAGTCGACGCGACCGGCGAATTCGCCCGCCGTCTGCACGATGGTTTCGCGCAATCCGTCGCCCATCGGCTTGATGGTATGGGTTCCGTCGATCTCGATCTCGCCGCTCTGCGTCATCGAGGGGTTGGCTTCCAGATAAAGGTTATCGCCTGACCATGCCACTTTGATGGGCTGGTTGACGACCGTCACGCGCGTGCCGACGGGCGTCATGTTGAACATGTTGATGATGTCTTCCGGATACATGCGCAGGCAGCCGGAACTCACACGACGCCCGATGCCCCAAGGCTTGTTCGAGCCGTGGATCAGGAAGGTCGGCCAGCCGAGATACATCGCATGGGTGCCAAGCGGGTTCGATGCGCCGGGCGCAACAGTCGAAGGCAGCCACGGCTTTTCTTTTTTCATGCGGTCGGTCGGATGCCATGACGGCCCTGCGGCCTTGCGCACCACGCTGGTATCGCCGAGCGGCGTTTCGAGGCCTTCGCGCCCGATGCCGAGGGGGAAGCTGAGCGGCGGCAGGCCGGCGCCGCGGAAATAATACATGCGCATCTCGCCAAGGTTAACGACGATGCCCTCCTGCCGCGCGCGGGGCAGCAGCTTGAAGGTCGGGATGACCATGACCGATCCGGGATCGGGCGACCATGGGTCAAGCTCGGGGTTGGCGGCGCGCAACTCGACATAGCCGAGCTTGTAGGCACGTGCGACATCGATGAAGGTGTCTTCCTCGTTCAGCGCATAGGTTTTCATCTCGCCGGTTGCAGTGCGTGCGCCGCGCGGATAGGGCGGCAGCGGCAGGTTCTCGTCGACATCCTGCGCAGGCAGCGCTTTTTCGCCTGTGCCCATATCGGCATCGGAATCCGGTTTCTTTGCCTTATCCGGCGTGGCCGTTTTTTTCACGGCGGCGGGTTTCTTCGCGGCAGGCTTTGCGGCGGTCTTTTCCGCCTTGCGCTGCGGCACGGGCTGGGCGGCGTCAACGGTTGCGGCGGCGCACAACAGCGCAGCGGCGGCACAGACGGTGACAAACAGGGATGTTTTGTTGCGCGGATAGGTCATAAATCCTCTTTTCCGCTTCAATATAGAATATTTGCGCTTCAAAAACAGCGTTTTTTAGGCAATTCTGGACGCCAAATGCTGCTCAACTTCTTCAAAAACGACCGCGCGCCCCGTAACACCCGCCTGCCGCTCAAGCTGATGGGGGAGCGCATCCATATCCGCGCGCCCGAACGCAGCGATTGGGAGGAGTGGGTGGAGGTGCGCAACCGCAACGAGCGCTTCCTGAAACCCTGGAGCCCCGCCGCCGCCTTCAGCAACACGACGCGCGAAGGCTTCAACCGCCGCCTCGCGTCTTACGTCGAGGAATGGGAGACGGATCGCGGCTATGCCTTCTTCATCTTCCGCAACGACACCGATGCGCTGGTGGGCGGCGTCACGCTCAACAACATCGTGCGCGGCGCGGGGCAAATGGCGACCATGGGCTATTGGCTGGACGAAGGCGAAACGCGGCAGGGCTTTATGACCGAAGCCGCATTACTCGCCTGCCAGTTCGGGTTCTCCGCGCTGAAACTTCATCGCATTCAGGCGGGAACATTGCCGGAGAATGTGGCCAGCCAGAAGGTCTTGCGCAATTGCGGCTTCAGCCAAGAAGGCATCGCGCGCAAATACATCCAAATCAACAAGGAATGGCGCGACCACCAGATGTTTTCGCTGCTATCCGAAGAATTCATCAATCTGGGCGGCAGCAGTTTTTAAGCGCGGCCCGCATCCATGTCAGGCTCTGCCTGCGTCCATCGACAGCATCGCGGGATCAATCCCCAGCCGCTTGAGCGACTTTTCCCATTTATGCGCGATGTCGGTCGTGAAGATCAGCTCGTCATCTGCCGGCACGGTCAGCCATGAGTTGGACTGCATTTCCTGTTCCAGCTGACCCGGCCCCCAGCCGGAATAGCCGAGCGCGAAGATGCTGCGCTGCGGCCCGCGCCCTTCGGCAATAGCGGAAAGAATATCGATCGTGCCGGTGATGCAGATATTGTCGTTGATGCGCACGGTGTCTTCGCGCATGAAATCCGTCGAATGCAAAACGAAACCGCGCCCCGTTTCGACGGGGCCGCCGAAATGCACGGTCGGCTCGAAAATCGCCTGCGGCTGCGGCAGTTTCAATTGCTCCAGCAGTTCGCGGAATTTCACGTCTTCCAGTTTCTGGTTGATGACGATACCCATCGCGCCCGCCGCGCTATGGGCGCAGACATAGACGACGCTCTTGTGAAAAAAACTGTCACCGAGGCCCGGCATCGCGATCAGCAAATGGTTGCGGAACGGGCTGTCACCGTTCATCAGGTTGGGGTCGGGATGCGTGATGTCCGATGTTTTTTTGCCAGCCATCATTTTATCCTAGCAGAAAAGCCTGAAGCTTTCGTAAAGGGCCAAGCGCATGAATAGCCACGGTTAAATGGTTATTTTTGCCGCTGCAGCGCGCGCCATTTGGCGACATTCGCGTTGTGTTCGTCGAGCGACCGGCCAAAGGCATGACCACCCGTGCCGTCGGCGACGAAGTAAAGATATTGATGTTCTTCCGGCTGCAAGACTGCGATCAGCGAGGCACGCCCCGGATTCGCAATCGGCCCCGGCGGCAGGCCGGCGGCGACGTAAGTGTTATACGGTGAATCGATGCGCAGATCGGCAGTCGTCAGCGGACGCCCCAGCTTGCCCTTGCCCTCCGTCACCGCATAAATCGTGGTGGGGTCGGATTGCAGCGGCATGCCGATTTTCAAGCGGTTCAGGAACACGCCCGCCACGCGCGGGCGTTCCGTCGTCAGCGCCGTCTCGCGCTCCACCACCGATGCCATCGTGACCCATTCGTTTTCATTCTTGATGGGGCTTTTCGGGTCGCGCTTCGTCCAGTATTCGGCGAGCGTTTTCTTCATGCTCGCCGCCATGCGGTCGATGATCGCCGCGCGCTTGTCGCCATGGGTGTAATTATATGTTTCCGGCAGCAGCGAGCCTTCGGCGGGCAGGCGGCTGATATCGAGCGTACCCTCCATCGCCTCCGCCGCGTTCACCAGCTCGACAATCTCGAAAGACGTCAGGCCTTCGGGAATGGTCAGCTGGCGCTGGTAGGTTTTGCCGGATTGCAGCAGCTTGATGGTATCGGCGATGGAGATTTTGGGGGCGAGTTTGTATTCGCCGGCCTTCATCGATCCGCCCGTTTTCAAAACAATGGCGCCAAGGCGGAACATCCATTCATCCGCGATCACGCCGTTTTCAAGCAGTGTCGCGCCAATCTGCCGCACGCCGCTCCCCATCGGGATATAGACGATTTTTTCTGCGGCCAGCGGCCCTTCCTTCGGCAGTTCGCGGCTGACATAGAACCAGCCGAGCACGGCAAGGCCGAGCCCCGCGATGATGACGAAGGTAAACAGGAACTTCAGGAAGCCGCCCATGCGGGGTTACGCCTTTTGGTTATACCTTGCGGAAGACGAGGCTGGCATTGGTGCCGCCGAAGCCGAAGGAGTTCGAGAGCGCGATATTCACTTCGCGTTCCTTCGCCTTGTGCGGCACGAGGTCGAGCCCTGCCGCCACATCCGACGGATTATCAAGGTTCAGCGTTGGCGGAATGATGCCGGTCTTGATCGCCATGATGGAATAGATCGCCTCCACCGCGCCGGCGGCACCCAGCAGGTGGCCGATTGCGGATTTGGTGGATGAAATGCTGATGCCCTTGATCGCGTCGCCGAACAGGCGTTTGGTCGCGCCCAGCTCGATATCATCGCCCAGCGGCGTCGAGGTGCCATGCGCGTTGATGTAATTGACCGCTTCCGGGTTCACATTCGCGCGCTTCAATGCCGCCTGCATCGCGCGGAACCCGCCATTGCCGTCTTCGGCGGGCGAGGTCACGTGGTACGCGTCGCCCGACAGGCCGTAGCCGATCACTTCGGCGTAAATCTTCGCGCCGCGTTTTTTCGCGTGCTCGTATTCTTCCAGAACAACCACGCCCGCGCCTTCGGCGATCACGAAACCGTCGCGGCCTTTGTCGAAGGGGCGGGATGCTTTTTCGGGCGTATCATTGAAACTCGTCGACAGCGCGCGGCAGGCGGCGAAACCGCCGACGCCGACGCGGCAGATCGCCGCTTCCGACCCGCCCGCCACCATCACATCGGCATCGTCAAACGCAATAAGGCGCGCGGCATCGCCAATCGCATGGCTGCCGGTCGCGCAGGCTGTGACGACGGCATGGTTCGGCCCTTTGAATCCGTAGCGGATCGAGACTTGGCCGGATGTCAGGTTGATAAGCGAGGAGGGGATAAAGAAGGGCGAGATGCGGCGCGGGCCTTTTTCCGCCATCATGATCGAGGTGTCTTGAATGTTGGTCAACCCGCCGATGCCCGATCCGATCAGCACGCCCGTGCGGCAGCGCGATTCATCGTCCTGCGGTTTCCAGCCGCTGTCTTCCACCGCATCGACCGCGGCGGCATAGCCGTACTGGATAAAGGTATCCATTTTCTTCTGTTCTTTGTGTTCGATGTATTTGTTCACATCGAACAAACCAGGGGAGGTGTCGCCCTCGACCGCCAGCGGCACTTCACCCGCCACCTGTGACGGCAGGTCCGATGCATCGAACGACTTGATCTTGCGCAGGCCCGATTTACCGGCGGTGATCGCCGCCCAGTTATGATCGAGGCCCGAGCCCAGGGGGCTCAAAATTCCCATGCCGGTCACGACGACGCGTCTCATGCACACACCTGTAGTTTTGAATAAAAGAACAGTCGATAAGGAAATGGCCCCGCCCTGTCAGAAACAGAAACGGGGCCATTTGATTTAGATCAGCACGCGGGGCGCAGTTAAGCGGCCTTGGCGTTCTGTGCGATGAACGAGATAGCGTCTTTCACGGTCTGGATCTTCTCAGCCGCGTCGTCGGGGATCTCGATGCCGAATTCTTCTTCGAAAGCCATGACCAGCTCGACGGTGTCGAGGCTGTCTGCGCCCAGGTCGTCGATGAAGCTCGCGTTGTCGGTCACTTTGGCGCCGTCGACGCCCAGATGTTCGACCACGATTTTCTTGACGCGTTCGTCGATGTTGCTCATTACATTTCCTCGTTTGGTTACGTTAAAACTTGGCGCAGTTCTCTTTTGCGTGACGGTCTGAATATCACATAAATGCTGCTTTGCAAATATTCAAAAGCATATTTGCCATAATTTTAAAAGCGGCGCGGTTCCTTCATGATATGGGCTTGCCGCGCCGATAAACCAGAGTTGACGCGCCAAGGCCGAGGCGTTTAAAAATAACCCGCAGATTCAACTTGTTAAGGAAAAAGCCGATGAACAAGCCCAAAACCGCACAGCCGCCCGTGTTGAAAAAAGTCGAACTGGCGATCGAACGCGGGTTGTATGTCAGCCGCTGGCTGATGGCGCCCTTTTATATCGGCCTCTCGCTGTCGCTGCTCCTGCTGCTGTCGTCCTTTGTGCAGGAGCTGTTCTATTACCTTGGCAAGATTCCCGATATCAGCCAGTCGGATGCGATTCTGGCCGCGCTGTCGCTGATCGACCTGTCGCTTGCCGGCAACCTTGTGCTGATCGTGATTTTCTCCGGCTACGAAAACTTCGTCTCGAAAATCGATACCAAAGACGACGAAGACCAGTTCGACTGGCGCGGCAATGTCGATTTCTCCGCGCTGAAGCTGAAACTCATCGCCTCCATCGTCGCGATTTCCGGCATCCATCTGCTGAAGGTGTTCATGGACCTGCAGAATTACGATGAAAACAAGGTGCGCTGGATGATCATCCTGCACGTCGTCTTCGTCATTTCGGGCGTGCTGCTCGCGCTGATGGATCTGCTGGCGTCGAAGGCGAAGGTGAAGAAGTGAGGCCTAGCCGCCGCGCAAGTGCTGGCGTGCGATCTTGATTGTCTTGTAGGGGCCAGCGCCTTCCGCCTCCGCCTTTTCGGTGATCGCCTCGATCGCGGGCAGTAGTTTCTTGATGCCGGTCGTGTCGATCTCCTGCGCATCCGCGGCGGCGACAATGCGCTGCAGCGTCGCAAGCGGCTTTTCCGCAAAATACGGGAACAGTTTCAGCGCTGCAACGGAAGTATCCAGCGCCTTCTGGATATCGCGGCCATATCGCATCGCCTTCCATGCGGCGCCGAGGGTCGTTTTGGAATTCCTGATCGCGTCCTGCTCGTCCTGCAGCAGTGTCGTCAGCAGCGCAACTGACAGCGAAGCATCGGTCATTTCTTTGGGAGCGGGATTGGTCATTGGTGTTCTCCATCACAGGCGTTAAAAACTAACGGCTGTTTTACCGAAGCGGAGAAGACAGGCGAGAAACATCCAAACGAACTGGAAAACCGCACTGCCGGAGAACGTCATCGGCAGAAGACATTACCCAAGACTAGTTAATATGTCAAAAAAATATAAATAAAGTATTGATATTGTTTATTTTGTAGCCGGGGTGTTCTTCGTCATGTACGAAACCCTGCCCTTGTCATCGACCTTGATGAAACCTTCTTTTTCCAGCGCGGCGAACAGGGCGTCGGTCTGTGCCGGCACGATGGCGAAATGACGCTCCAGATGGCGGAGCAGCTTTTCACGCGTGCGGGGCGGGTGCTTTTCGCTGTCCAGAAACGCGCGCGCCTGTGCAACCGTGGCGGTCTTGGGCTTCGCTGTTTTGGCGACGGCCGGTTTGGCTGGCGTCGCTTTCGCCGCAGGCGGCGTTTTGGGTGCCTGTTTCGCGGCGGTGATTTTCGGGACGGCGGCTTTCGGTGCTGAGGCGGGCTGTTTTTGCGGGCGTCTATGCGGCGTCTGGCGCTTGCAGGATGTGCCGAGGACTTTCGTCACATGCTCCGCCAGCGGGTCGAAGCCCGATTTGTCGCTGCTGATGATGATGAAATTCGCCTGCGGTTCCAGCGCGATCGTTTTGCCGAGATATAGCGCCAGATGGTGGTCGAGATTATCCTTCCCCACGCCCGCGATCTTGACGATCTCCACGCGCTTGCCGTCATTCAGCAGTTTTTCGATCAGGTCATTCTTCGGCAGCGGCTGCGACCGCCCGATAAAAAGAATAACGCGGCACTGCTCCGGCAGCGCTTCCAATCCGGGCGAGCCGACATTTTCGTAGTCGATAAGGACGATGGTCTGCGCCATCAAATCATCGCCATCCCGCCATTCACATGCAGCGTCTGGCCCGTCACGTATTTCGCTTCGTCGGAGGCGAGGTACACGACAGATGCTGCGATGTCTTCCGACGTGCCCATCGCGCCGGCGGGGATGGTGGCGTTGATTTTCGATTTCTGGTCTTCGTTCAGCGCTTCGGTCATGGCCGTGGCGATGAAACCGGGGGCGATGCAGTTGACGGTGATGCCGCGGCTCGCTACTTCGGCTGCCATCGATTTGCTCATGCCGATCATGCCGGCTTTCGATGCGCAGTAGTTTGCTTGGCCGGGGTTGCCGGTCACGCCGACGACGGAGGTGATGTTGATGATGCGGCCCGCGCGGCGTTTCATCATGCCTTTGATCGCGGCGCGGATCAGGCGGAAGGGGGCGGTCAGGTTCACGTCCTGCACGACCTGCCAGTCTTCGTCCTTCATGCGCATGAACAGACCGTCTTTCGTCAGGCCCGCATTGTTCACAAGGATATCGACCTGCCCCATTTTTTCTTCCGCCGATTTGATCAGCGCATCAGCGGCTTCCGCCGTGTTCAGGTCGCCCGGCAATACATGCGTGCCCGCGCCGATTTCGGCAGCGAGCTTATTCAGCGCCTCCACATTGCGGCCGCTCAGGCCCACTTCCGCGCCCTGCGCCCGAAGTGCTTTTGCAATCGCGCCGCCGATGCCGCCCGATGCGCCGGTGACGAGGGCTTTTTTGCCTGCAAGACTGAACATATTGGAATCTCCCGTTTAGATGTTTTTACCAAAGTAATAGATGCAGCAGACGCCCGCCAGCACCAAAGTCGCGCCCGCTAGCGTACCGGCGTTGAACTGCAATTGCTTGAAGATCAGGTACGCGAACAGCGCCGTGAACAGCGGATAGCTGATTTCGATCATCGCCGCCATGGTCGCGTTTTTCGATTTCGTCGCCAGCAGGATCAGCGTATTCGCCGCCACGTAAATCGCGATATTGCCCGCCAGCAGCCATGAGGTGCCTGAATCTTCCTTCAGCGTCTGCACATCTTTTTGAAACGTGCCGGCGAAAAACGCGGTCGTCGTTGCAATCAGCAGACTGCCAATCGCGCCCGCCAGCATCACGCCCGGGATCGACACCTTCTTCATCAGGTGTTCGGTGATGGTATAGCTCAATCCCCAGAGGACGGATGCGGAAACGGCGAAGGCGATCCACATGTTACAGGGTGGCCGCGAATTCTTCGATATCCTTGGGCGTGTTCACCGCGCGGCCGGTCAGATCCGCTTCGATGCGCTTGGTGAGGCCGTTCAGCACTTTGCCCGCGCCCAGCTCGATCAGCTCGGTCACGCCTTGCGCTTTCATGTACATCACGCTCTCGCGCCAGCGCACCATGCCGGTCACTTGTTCCACCAGAAGCTGGCGGATGCGCGCGGGGTCGGTCACTTGTTCGGCAATCACGTTTGCGACCAGCGGCACGGACGGCGCTTTCATGTTCACTTCCGCCAGCGCCGCTTTCATCGCATCCGCCGCGGGCTGCATCAGCGCGCAGTGGAAGGGGGCGGAGACGGGCAGGATAATCGCGCGTTTTGCGCCTTTGGCGGTCGCCAGCGCAACGGCCTTTTCAACGGCGGCCTTGTGACCGCTCACGACGACTTGGCCGAACGAATTGTCATTGGCGGAAGAAACGATTTCCGCGCCCGAGGCTTCCTTCGCAATCGCGGTCACGTCGGGCAGTTCAAGGCCCAGGATCGCGGCCATCGCGCCGATGCCGACCGGCACGGCTTTCTGCATCGCCTGTCCGCGAATTTTCAGCAGGCGCGCGGCGTCCGCAATCGAAAACGTGCCGGCGGCGGTCAGCGCCGAATATTCGCCCAAGCTGTGACCCGCCACAAATTTGCAGCGGGCAGGGGAGATAAGGGCGGGCTTCGCCTGTTCCAGCACGCGCACAACCGCCATGGAGACAGCCATCAGCGCGGGCTGCGTGTTCTCGGTCAAATTCAGTTCTGTATCGGGGCCTTCGAAAATCAGTTTGGAGAGTTTCTGGCCGAGTGCTTCATCGACTTCCTGAAACACCTCGCGGGCGGGGGCAAAGGCATCGAACAGTTCCTTGCCCATGCCGACGCTCTGGCTGCCCTGTCCCGGAAATACGAATGCTTTCATGCCCTTTGGCTCCTGTCCTTTGAATTGTCCCCCTAGATAGACGGGATTCAAGACCGGTTCAAGTCCTTGGGGTTTTTCGTGTCTTCTTCACAATGTCCAATAACCGTTTATCTCCCCCAGCATGGCACAAAATTGCATAAAACGCAACTACATTTAGCATAAAATCGCATCTCCTTGATCGGCCAATAAAAAAGCCCCCCGTTACCGGAGGGCTTTTTTGCGAAGCTTGAAAGGCTTTAGGCTTTCGGGCCATAGAAGCCGCCGGCTTTGAACGCAGGCGTGTAATGGAACGCTTCCGTCAGCGCATCGGTTGCCTTCATCGCGTTTTCGAGGTCGCGGTTGATGGCTTTTTCGCCGAAATAGGCGCGGAAGGTTTTGCCGTCGAGGTTCGACAGCCATTCCAGATCCTGATCGGTCACGCCCTGTTTCTTGCCGTCATCGATCGCGTTTTGGATTTCCTGGCGGCCGCCGGGGATCAGTTCGCCCCAGACTGCGGCGCGGAAAATTTCGAACAGCGCGGGTTTTTTGCTTTCATCCGGCGCAGCAGCGGCGGGGGTGGTTTCGGTTGTCATGGCAGATTCCTCGGGGTTTTAAATGATTGTTGTTTTTAAAAGATGCCAGCCTGCGCCAGCGCGGCGAGTCTTAGCATGCGCCGGCAATATGTCAATTTTTTATATGGGAACAAAAATAAGGTACTGGATTATCTCGAAAAAGACGCCGTCTTCGGCGCGCTCACCTTCGGATGCGGGGAATGGCGCAGGGCATCGGCGACCTCGAAACCGCGCTGGACGTCTTCTTCGGTGCGCAGGGTGCGCAGGTGGTCTTCTATTTGTGTGGCGTTCAGCTGCTTGCCGTTGATCCACCATTCGGTCGTGCCGTCGGCGTTCATGACGGCGGGCTTGCCGATGCGGTGGAATTCGCCGTCCTTGTACCAGCCCTTGCTGCCTTTGGAATCGGTGATCGCGGGTTCGTCGCCGTCGCGGTGCGGCTTGCCGTGCTGCATCCACATTATTTAATGGCGGGGGCCCCGTCGCGGTGATATTGCTGCGCCTCGTCCATCCAGAACTGGTTCATGAAGGGGTCGGTATGGGCAACGCCTGCGCCCCGGAAACGGAAGTCGAAATCGTCTTTCAGCATCAGAATCCCCCTATTCCCTTGTTGCGATAGGGAATATTATTATATTATGGCAACCGAAACAAGCCTTTCGTTACAAATATCAAGGTTTTTCTGGGATTTGCGGGAAAATTCTTGTGTTTCTTACGGGAATCCATCTATAACCACGCGGTACGAAACCCGCTGTCCGGAATAATCCGGCCAGCTATGGTTTGTGCGGCTGGCGCCTGAAAGGTTCAGGCGAACAGCGGCAAGCCGGCTAAACCCAAGGGAAACATCAATGGCTTTATACGAAACCGTGTTTATCGCGCGGCAGGATATTTCCGCAAAAGCTGCGGAAGACCTCGCCAAGAACTTCGCCAAGATCGCCACCGACAACGGCGCTGACGTGAAGCGCACCGAAAGCTGGGGTCTTCGCAACCTCGCTTACAAAATCAAGAAAAACCGCAAAGGCCACTACACGCTG
The DNA here is from genome assembly GCA_029266795.1 of Alphaproteobacteria bacterium. Lineage (GTDB taxonomy): Bacteria > Pseudomonadota > Alphaproteobacteria > Micavibrionales > UBA2020 > JAPWJZ01. The sequence continues at coordinate 17,193 of JAQSWE010000039.1, forward strand.
CTGCACATCGAAGGCCCCGCATCCGCGATCCTCGAGATGGAACGCAATATCGGCCTGAACGAAGACGTGCTGCGCCACATGACCGTGCGCATCGAAAAACTGCCCGAAGGCCCCTCGGCCGTCCTCAAGTCGTCCGATGACGGCGAAGAAGGCGGCTTCCGTGGCGGCGACCGTGAAGGTCGCGAAGGCGGCGGCTTCCGTGGCGGCGATCGCGGCGGCTATCGCGGCGACAAACCCGGCTTCGGCGGTGACAAAGGCTACCGCCGCGACAACCGCGACGCGAGCCCCGCAGCAAACGAATCTTCCAAAGAAGGAGCTGAATAATGGCTTTCGAAAAAAAATCATTCGGCGACCGTAAACCCGAAGGCGACCGCAAAGGCGGCGCCGGTGGCGCACGCCGTCCGTTCTTCCGCCGTCGCAAATCCTGCCCCTTCTCCGGCAAGAACGCGCCCGCGATCGACTACAAAGATCCCAAGATGCTCGGCCGCTACATTTCCGAGCGCGGCAAGATCGTCCCGTCCCGCATCACCGCCGTGTCGCAAAAAGCGCAGCGTAAACTGGCCCGCGAGATCAAGCGCGCCCGTTTCCTCGCGCTTATGCCCTACGTCGCGAACTAAGGAGTATATGAAACATGCAAGTCATTTTGCTTGAACGCGTCGAGAGCCTCGGCCAGATGGGCGAAGTCGTCAACGTGAAGCCCGGCTACGCACGCAACTTCCTGCTGCCGCAAAGCAAGGCACTGCGCGCGACCAAGGACAACGTTGCCCTTTTCGAAGCGCAAAAGAAAACCCTGGAAGCCGACAACCTGAAACGCCGCGACGAAGCGGAAAAAATCGGCAAGAAGGTCGACGGCATCCACGCCGCGATCATCCGCCAGGCTTCCGAAGCAGGCCAGCTCTACGGTTCCGTGACCGCCCGCGACATCGCGGAATCGATCGCGGAGCAGGGCTTCAAGGTCGACCGTGCGCAAGTCCGCATGGAACGCGCCTACAAGCTGCTCGGCCTCTATCCGGTGAAAGTCCAGCTGCATCCTGAAGTCACGGTTTCCGTGACGATCAACATCGCCCGCTCGAAAGAGGAAGCGAAGATCCAGGAAGAACGCGGCGAAGCGCTCATCCAGAAAGCCGACAACGACCGCGACGATACCCTGTCCGCGAAAGCGATCAAGGCGATCGAAGCCCAGGAAAAAGCCGCTGCAGCTGCTGCAGCCGCCGAAGCCGAAGCAGGCGAACAGCCCGCGGAAGAAGCTGCCGCGTAATTCGCGGTATATCTTTCAAAGAAACCCGCCGCGTCGCAAGACCGGCGGGTTTTCTTATGTACCCAAATCGTGTCATTCCGGCGAAAGCCGGAACCCACGGACTTGGCGTATTGGTTCTGAACAGTCGGTTGGTTGTAATGCGGGCTGTGTCGCGTCCGTGGACCCCCGGCCTTCGCCGGGGTGACAGTGCAGGGATTACGTGCTGGCTTTAATGACCGCCGCCACTATTTTCTCCAGCCATTCCTGATCTACCACATCGAAATCGTTCAGCCGGGCGCTATCCACATCCAGCACAAACACCGTCTGCCCATCCACCACCCCCGGCACGACGATTTCGGATTTGGACAGGCTGCTGCAGGCGATATGGCCGGGGAAGGCCTCCACATCCGGCACGATGACGGTCGCGCGGTCGCGCGCCGCCTTGCCGCAGACGCCTTTTGCAAACGGGATATCGACGCAGGCGAGCGGCCCCTGAAACGGCCCCAGCGTTAATAATTCAGGTTTCAGCACGCGGTAGAACCCGACCCAGTGGAAATCGAAACCGGTTTTCAAAACTGCCGCCGCATTCGCCATATTGGCGACCATGTCGGTCGTCGCGGCCATGACGGCTTCCAGCTGCGGCAGCAGTTCGCGGTAAATTTCAGCCTTGTCAGCGCCTTGCGGAACCAGGAGATGTTCGGCCATTTTCACCCTCGCAACCTTATTTCATTTCAGTAATTCTACACCAGTTTTTTAGCCTAAAAAACCGCCAAAGAATCATGTTAT
>JAQSWE010000040.1 GCA_029266795.1 Alphaproteobacteria bacterium
ACGGCAAGTTCAGCTCCCGCGCGCTGTTCCCGTTTGATGAAGAGCGCAAGGTGGAATTCTACGAAATCCGTATCGGTGCCGGTCATACCGAAACGGCCGAAGCGCATGCGCATGGCACCTACGAAAACCTCTTCGTCGAAAAAGGCGTCATCGAAATCGCATTGGCGGGCGAGGCCAGCCAGACGTTAAGCGAAGGCGATGCGATATTGTTCAAGGCGGATGTCGACCACCATTACAAAAACCTCGGCACGACCGAGGCCGTTCTTTACCTCGTCATGACCTATACCGAAACCATCGGCGGCTAAGTTTCACCTGCACTTACACACAAGAAAGCGCCCCCGAGCAATCTGCAAGGGGGCGCTTTTTAGTGATCGGTTCGGGGCGGCTGATTACTTGCCGTCGCCCATCATCATCATGCCGCCGCAAGCCATCATCATGGGCATGCCGGACTGCATCATGGTCATCATGCGCTTGCAGCCTTCCATGAACATGTCTTTCATGGCGGCGTCCATCGGCATCATTTCGCAGGTCATGCCGGTTGCGGTCATGGTGCATTTCATTTTCGACATCATCATGGGCATGCCCATCATGTTCATGCCGTTCTGCATCATGGGCATCATCGGCATCATTTGGGGCATCATGCCGTTCATCATGGGCATGCCCATCATGTTCATGCCGCCCATCATCGGCATCATCTGGGGCATCATTCCGTTCTGCATCATCATGTGGTTCATCATGCCGGGATGCATCATCGACATCATCTGCGGCATCATGCCCTGGTTCATCATCGGCATCATGTTGTTCATCATGGGCTGCTGGGTGTTCATGGCGGTGTTCATTTCGATTCTCCAAAAGAGGCGTTATGTTGTTCTTCACCAATTGTATGGTGGCACGCCCTTTTTGAACAATGGTTAGCAGGGGAGGGGTTACGCTTTCATCCGCCGAAACAGAGACATGGCCATACGGGGGAGATTTCGTCTGCTATGGCGTACAAGCCGTCTTAGATGACAGACGTGACCGCTCAAACCGCGATGGTTTCGGGCGGCGCAACCGACTGGATCTTGCTGAGGCAGACGACCTTGTTGCGGCCCGTTTCTTTGGCATGGCGCAGCGCGGTTTCAGCGGCGCGCAGCATGTCGTCGGAATTCTTGTGGTGCGGCTGGATCTCGGCGACACCCACGCAAACGCGCAGCATGATCGTGTGTTCCTTCACCGCAAACGGTGTGTCCTCGACCGCCGCACGCAGCTTTTCTGCCACCAGCGACGCGCGGTATTCATCGGTCGCCGGCAGGAAGATCGCGAATTCCTGTCCCGCCACGCGGCCCATCACGTCGGAATTGCGCAAGACCTGCCCCAATGTCGCAGCCACCGTCTTGATCGCCCCGTCGCCCGCCGCGCGGCCATGCGCGTCGTTGATTTTCTGCAGTTCGTCAATATCGATGGCCAGCACGGCAAGTTCCTGCTTGTGGCGCTTCGCGCCGCTGATGAGCATCGCCGTCACCTTGAACAGCATAACGCGGTTATAAAGCCCCGTCAGCGTATCGGTCGCCGCCACATGGTCGATATGTTCCAGCAGCGTCTTGATGTATTGCGCAGCCGGCTTGAACATGCCCGCCGACAGGTATAGCGCCAGCAGCGCGGCGAGCGCCGAGAGTCCATACACGCCATAGGTCATCAGGTTAAGCTGTTTTTGCGTGGCGGCGATGAATGTATCGACATCCTTGCCCCAATGCTCCGGCAAATCCTTCATCGCCATCACGGCAATTTCCGCGACGCGCTGGCTCGCGCTCTCGTCATGCGGGGCGGTGGTGTAACCAAAGGCCGCATTCGCGATGCCGCGCATGGCGTTCAGGCCGGGCGTCTGCAGCGACGCCGCATCCTTCAGCGACGCCTGTCCCATCACGGGCAGGAAGCGCGCCGCGATGATATCGTTCTGCTGCAGCAGCTGCGCCGCTTTTTCCTTCAGGTTGTCGAGGGTCGTTTCCTCGCCGTCTTTCTGGTGCTGCGCAGTCAGCATGGCGACCGTCTGCGCAAGGCCGAATTGCTGCTCCGCCGCTGCGACCGTTTGCAGCAGGTATTTCTGCTTGCCGTCGATCACGAAATGCAGCGCCGCAGCGCCCAGCGCGAAGGCGATCAGCACCATGGTCAGCATTTGGTATGTGCTGCTTGCCTTATCGGCGTCGAAAGAGGATTTGCTCATGAAAAGGGTCTGCCCAAAGAAATGTCCGTAGCGCCAAGCTTACGACAAGACTTCTAAATTTAGAATTACGATTTCAATGGGTTATCGAAAAGGAAGGTAAATGGTGGACGCGATAGGGATTGAACCTATGACCCCACCCGTGTGAAGGGTGTGCTCTTCCGCTGAGCTACGCGTCCATCGGTAGAAAGTGGTGCCCGGAGCCGGATTTGAACCAGCGACACGTAGATTTTCAATCTACTGCTCTACCAACTGAGCTATCCGGGCGCGCCGTTATTACAGCAAAACGGTTTATATCGCAGGGGGCAGCCTTATGTCCAGAGTTTTTTAACCCTTTCATAATACGGGGTAATTTCGAGGCTTTCAGACTTGCTTTGACGCTTTGCAGCACGATATCATATAATGAAATCAGGCCGGATCACTGCTTGACCGGCACGTGAGACGGACTTTTTAAACATCGGGATACCGGGCTTGATCATGAGACAAGTACCAAACAAATACCTGATCATCGGCAATGGCCGCATTGCGCGGCATCTCTGCCATTATTTTTCCCTGCTTAAAATCAAAGACTATTCCAAATGGGACCGCTCGCAGCCGCTCGCGCGCCTGCATGAACTTGCGACCGGCGCGACCCATATCCTGCTGGCCATCAAGGACAGCGCGATCGAGCCGTTCATCGATGAACACCTCGCCGATATCGCGCCCTGCGACCATATCGTCATCCTCAACACCGCCTTTGACGCCGTCAAAAAATCCCGCAATGCCGAGAGCGTGAAGGGCATCGAGGCCGCGATAAAATCTTTCGACGCAGCGCATCCGCAGCTGAACGCCGCCGGCCGCCGCCAAGTCGCGGGGCTTTTGAAAATTGTCGATACCTTGCGCGCATCCGTGAAGACGGGCGATGAAGTTGCCGCCGCCGCGCGCACCAAGGAATTAGGGCAGGGGCTTCATACTTTGAAAACCTCGTTGCCGATGGCGACCAAGGTGCATTTCTCCGGCAGTCTCGTGACAAAGAAGGCATGGGGCGCGCATCCGCTGATGACCTTCGGCAACCAAGTTTACACGCTCGATAAATACCTCGCCATTCCGTTTGTGGTCGATGAGAAAGCGCCGCCGTTCCGCGAACTGCTGCCCGGCATCCACAACCAGCATGTGCGCCTGAGCGCGCAGCAAAAGGCGAAATACCATGCGGCCTGCGTGATGGCGGGAAATTTTTCCTGCATCCTGTGGCAAAAGCTGTTCGACACGCTGCAGGGCGAATTCGGCTTCCCGCCGAACATCGCCGACATGTACCTGAAACAGCAGACCGAAAATTTACTGACTGACTACAAGACCGCGCTGACGGGCCCGCTTGCCCGCGGCGACATTGAGACGATCGAGAAAAACCTGAAGGCTCTCTCGGGCGACCCGTTCAAGGCCGTTTATGAGTCCTTCGTCAAAGCATACGCATCTTCACAAACCAAGTTACGGGAGAAGGCATCATGATGAACATTTTCGACTTCAACAAAAAGAAAGCCGCCGGCGAAAAACTGACGATGGTGACGTGTTACGATTACACCTCGGCGCAGCTGGTCAATAAATCGGAAATCGACTGTATACTGGTGGGCGACAGCCTTGCCATGACCATGCACGGCTTTCCGTCCACCGTCCATGCGACCGTCGATATGATGGCGATGCATACCGCCGCCGTCGCGCGCGGTGCGAAGGATAAATTTATCGTGGGCGACCTTCCGTTCCTCGCCTACCGCAAATCTCTCACCGAAAACGTCAACGCCGTGCAGGCGATCATGCAGGCGGGCGCACATGCCGTGAAGCTGGAAGGCGCGTCGGGCAATACCGGCTTCATCCAGCATCTCGCGGATTCCGGTGTGCCGGTGATGGGCCATATCGGCCTGACCCCGCAATTCGTCCACCTGCTCGGCGGCTATCACGTGCAGGGCAAAACCGATGAAAGCGCGAAGCGTTTGATGGAAGAGGCCTATGCCCTGCAACAGGCGGGCTGCTTCTCACTCGTCCTCGAATGCGTGCCGACGGAACTGGCGACGCAGATCACCAAGGAATTGAAAGTCGCCACCATCGGCATCGGCGCGGGTCCGAACACCGACGGGCAGGTGCTTGTGTTCCAGGACCTCCTCGGCCTCAACACCGATTTCAAGCCGAAATTCGTCAAGAAGTTCATGAACGGCGCCGACCTTGTCACCGCCGCACTGGATGATTACCACAACGCCGTCACCACAGGAGCATTCCCCGATGCCGAGCATAGTTTCGGATCCAAGAAGCTGGCAAAAACAGCGTAAGGAACTCGCAGGCACTCTCGGCTTCGTGCCGACGATGGGCAACCTGCATGAAGGCCATATCGCCCTCGCAAAACGCGCGAAGGCGGAGAACCACCATGTGATCGTCAGCCTCTTCGTCAACCCGACGCAGTTCAACCAGCGCGCGGACTACGAGAAATATGCGCGAACCTTTGATGCCGATGTGAAACTGCTGGGCGAGGCCGGCGTCGATTTCGTCCTCTATCCCGACGAACCAGCGATGTATCCCGACAAATATGACGTGCAGGTTATCGAGAAAACGATTTCGAAAGAGCTGGAGGGCGAATTCCGTCCCGGCCATTTCGAAGGCATGCTGACTGTCGTGCTGAAACTCCTCAACATCGCGCAGGCCGACCGCGCCTATTTTGGCGAGAAGGATTTCCAGCAACTCACCTTGGTCAAGAAAATGGTCGAGGCGTTTTTCGTGCCGACGGAAATCATCCCGTGCCCGACGATCCGGCAGGAAGACGGACTTGCGCTGTCCTCCCGCAACGGGCGTTTGAGCCCCGAGCAGCGCAAACAGGCCGTCGAAATCTCCCGACTTCTGAAAAGCAGCCTCAGCGACGATGAAATCATGAAAAAGCTGGCTGAAGCGGGCTTTAAGCCTGAATACGTTGCCACAAAATGGGGCCGCCGCCTCGCCGCCGCCTGGCTTGGTGATGTGCGCCTTATTGACAACGTGCCCCTGTCCGAGGTTAAAAAGGATAAGGCAGCTTAAACGGAGTATCCGCCATGTTACTGTGTCTCGACGTCGGCAACACCCATATCGTCGGCGCTTTGTTCGATGACAAGAAACTGGCGCTCCGGTTCCGGTATGCGACGCATCAGCTCGGCACCGCCGACCAGTTCGGTATCTTCCTGCGCAACATGCTGGAGACGAACGGCATCGGATACGAGAAGGTCAAGGTCGCGGCACTCTGCTCCGTGGTGCCCAGCTGCAACTTCACCATCCGCCATGCCTTCATCACCTATTTCCCCAAGGCCGAATATTTCGTGCTGCAGGCGGGCGTGAAGACCGGCATCAACATCAAGTACAAAAATCCGACCGAAGTCGGCGCGGACCTGATCGCGGGCGCGATCGGCGCGGTCGATGCCTTTCCGAACAAGAACTGCATCATCGCCGATCTTGGCACCGCAACCACGCTGATCGCCGTTACCAAGAAAGCCGATTTCCTCGGCGGCGTGATCATGCCCGGCATGCGCCTGTCGATGGAGGCGCTGAAATCCAACACGGCCAAACTGATGGAAGTGGATATCGAGGAGCCGAACACCTATCTCGGCCAGTCCACGCGCGAATGCATCCAGCGCGGTTTATACTTCGGCCATCTGGGCGGCTTGCGCGAAATCGTCGCGGGTTACAAAAAAGAACTCTTCGCCGGCGAAGACGTCGTCGTGATCGGCACGGGCGGTTTCTCCCAGCTGTTCAAGGACCAGAAAATCTTCGACGCCATCCTGCCCGATATCGTGTCGCAGGGCATCCGCATTGCCTATGAAAACTCCAAGGCGGCTGCGGCGAAGATGGCGGGATAATTTTTCAAACATCCCTACCCAAAAACAACATTCACCCTATAAACTGACAGTCGCTCGCGAATGCCTCGCGGTTGACATAAACTTACACGGAGTTTTTCTACATGAAACGTTTTCTTCTCGCGACCGCCGCGGTCGTCATGTTCGCGATGCCGGTTGCCGCACAGGCCGCCGAAACCTACAACTTCGATCCCAACCACACCAACATCAACTGGAACGCGAACCATTTCGGTTTCTCCAGCCCCTCGGGCCGCTTCGGCCTGAAAGACGGCTCGATCACCCTCGATGACAAAACGCCCGCGAACAGCAGCGTCAATGTCACCATCGACGTCAACGGCCTCGTGACGGGCATTCCGAAATTCGATGAGCATCTGAAATCTCCCGACTTCCTCGACACCGCAAAATTCCCCGAAGCGACCTTCAAAAGCACGAAAGTCGAACCCGGCGCGGACAACACCGCGAAAGTCACCGGCGACCTGACGCTGCACGGCGTGACGAAGCCTGTCGTGCTGGATGTAAAGCTGAACAAGCAGGGCGAAAACCCGATGACAAAGGTGAAGTCGGTCGGCTTCTCCGGCAAGACGGTTATCAAGCGCTCGGAATTCGGCATCGACAAATACGTGCCGAACGTCTCCGACGAAGTGACCATCGCAATCGAAGCTGAAGCAGGCTTGAAATAAAATGAAAATCGCGGTCCTTGGCGCTACCGGCAATATCGGGTCGAAAATCACGGCGGAGGCGCTGGAGCGCGGCCATGACGTGACGGCCATTGCCCGCGATACGTCGAAACTTCCCGGCCATCCGCGGCTCGCCACGAAAAATGGCGATGCCGCGGATAGCGCCGCGATTGCATCGCTGGTGCATGGCCATGAGGCCGTCATCAGTTCGCTGCCGTTCCTCAATGTCGATCCCGCCACACTCTGCGCCGCGCTGAAAAAAGCGGGCATCAAGCGCCTGCTGGTGGTCGGCGGGGCAGGGAGCCTTAACGCCCCCGGTGGTCACGGTCAGTTGGTCGACCAGCCCGATTTTCCGGCGGCGTGGAAAGGCATCGCGCTCAAGGGGCGCGACTTCCTCAACCACCTGAAAAACGAACCAACGCTCGAATGGACGTTCCTTTCTCCCTCCGCCATGATTGCGCCCGGCGAGCGCACGGGAAAATTCCGCGTAGGTAATGACGACTTGCTGATCGATGCGACCGGCAACAGCCATATCAGCCAGGAAGACTACGCGATTGCGATGCTGGACGAGCTGGAAGAGCCACGGCACATTCGCGCCCGCTTCACCGTCGGTTACTAATATCAAATGAATACAGTATGTTACGCCGCATTTAATGCGGCGATGCACCATAATTGTTGAAAACACACTTATAGTAAGCTATTATAATTATAAGCATGCTTATTATTGTGAGAATCAACAATGTCGTGTTCTGACCCCACCGTCGAAAATCTTGGCTTCCTGCTGCAGGACGTCGCGCGTCTGCTGCGCACCGATTTCAATCGGCGCGTGCAGGAGCTCGACCTGACGCAGGCGCAATGGCGCGCGCTGCTGAACCTGTCGCGCAATCCCGGCATGCGCCAATGCCATCTGGCCGATGCGCTCGAAACCAAGGCCATCAGCGCCACGCGCCTGATCGACCGTATGCAGGCCGCAGGCTGGGTGGAACGCCGCGACGATCCGGGTGACCGGCGCGCAACGCAGCTGTTCCTCACTGAACAGGCGCAGCCCACGCTGAAACACCTGAAAAAACATGGCGCGGAGACGCGTGCCAATGCCCTCGTGGGTATCACTGCGGAAGAGCAGGAACAATTTCTGAAAACGCTTTTGAAAATGCGCGCCAACATGATCGCGCAGGAAGAAACCAAATCTAAAGTCGCAGGAGAAAAACAATGACAGCTGAAAAGAAAAAAACATTACGGCGCTTTTTGATGGCTATCGGCCTCATCGCCGTCGCTGCTGTCACGGGCATTACCTATGCGTTTTCGGGCCGCTTCATGTCGACCGATAACTCCTACGTGAAAGCCAACAAAATTGCCGTCGCGCCGCAAGTGACTGGCGCTGTTGTTGCCGTTAGCGCGAAAGACCATCAGGCCGTGACCAAGGGCGATGTGCTGTTCACCATAGATCCCGCATCCTTCCGCATCGAGCTTGAAAAAGCGCAATCCAACCTCGACGTTGTGCGTACCGAGATCGAGGAACTGAAGGCAACCGCCCGCCAGAAGCAGGAAGAATTGAAAAGCTCGCAGGCCGATAAATCTTTAGCCGATACGCTCTACAACCGCCGCACCGGCCCGCATATGAAGGGCGCTGTATCCGAGGAAAGCGTCGACGAGGCTGGCCATGACCGCGCCGTCGCCGCCGCCAAGATCGCGCAGCTGCAGCAGGAATATGCCGCGACGGTCGCAAAGCTCGACGGCAATGTCGATGTGAATCCCGAAGACCACCCGATGTTTAAATCCGCGCAGGCCGCGCTTCACGCCGCGCAGCTGAACCTTGACCGCACCACCGTCCGCGCCCCCGCCGACGGCATCACCGGCGACCTGCCGCGTGTGGGAGATTACCTGCCCGCAGGCGTTCCTGCCGTGAGCGTGGTGGAAAGCAAGGGCATGTGGATCGAGGCGAATTTCAAGGAAACGGAATTGACCAACATCCGCGCAGGACAGAAAGCGACTGTGACGGTCGATACCTATCCCGGCCGCGAATGGACGGGCGTCGTCAGCAGCATCGCGCCCGCAACCGGCGCGGAATTTTCTGTCCTGCCCGCCCAGAACGCCACAGGCAACTGGGTGAAGGTCGTGCAGCGCATCACCGTTCGCGTCGAGCCGGAGCATCAGGAAGACGAGCCGCCCCTGCAAACGGGCATGAGCGCGGAAGTGACGATCGATACCGGCAGCTACCCTCACATGAAAAAACCGTCACTGGCGGCAGCGGAGTAATTATCCATGAGCGCGCATGCCGCAGCGAAGCCGGAGGGAGAATGGGTGGAGGTCCCGCATAAGGGCTTCATCACGCTCTCCGTCATGCTGGCAACGATCATGCAGGCACTCGACACGACCATCGCCAACGTCGCCCTCCCGCATATGCAGGGCGAACTTTCCGCGACGCAGGACCAGATTTCATGGGTGCTGACGTCATATATCATCGCCGCCGCCGTGATGACTGCGCCGTCGGGCGTTCTGGCCGCCAAGATCGGACGGCGCAAACTATTCCTGATTGCGGTCATCGGCTTCACCGTCACCTCCGTCCTCTGCGGCATCGCGACGAACCTGCCGGAAATGGTCGTTTTCCGGCTGCTGCAGGGTATTTTCGGCGCGAGCCTTGTGCCGCTGTCGCAGGCCGTCCTGCTCGACATCAACCCGCAGCACCGGCATGCGCAGGCCATGGCCATCTGGGGCGTCGGCGTGATGTTGGGCCCCATCCTTGGCCCCACGCTGGGCGGCTGGATCACGGAGAATTTTCACTGGCGGTGGGTGTTCTTCATCAATCTGCCCATCGGCATCCTTGCTGCTTTCGGCATCTTTGCCTTCATGAAGGAAACCGTGATCGACAAGCTGCGCAAGTTCGACTATTTCGGCTTCGCGCTGCTGAGCCTGTTCCTGTGCAGCATGCAGCTCATGCTCGACCGTGGCGAGAGCAAGGACTGGTTTTCCTCGACAGAAATCGTGGTCGAAGGCGTACTCGCGCTGACGGCGTTCTACCTGTTCATGGTGCATATCCTCACCGCTGAAAAGCCCTTCATCGAGCCTGCGATGTTCAGGGACCGCAACTATTCTTTCAGCCTAGTCTTCATGTTCGTCATGGGCATTATACTGCTGGCGACCATGGCGCTGCTGCCGCCGTTTCTGGAAGGCTTGATGGGTTACCCCGTCGTCACCACAGGGATGGTGCTCGCGCCGCGCGGCATCGGCACGATGGCATCCATGATGCTGGCCGGAAAATTGATGGGCAAAATCGATGTGCGCTATATGCTCGCCTTCGGCCTGTCCTGCATGGCGCTCAGCCTGTGGCAGATGAGCCAGTTCAACCTTGAGATATCGCAGGCGATGCTGGTGGAAACCGGATTGTTGCAGGGTTTCGGCATGGGCTTCGTTTTCGTCCCGCTCACCGCCGTCGCCTATGCGACGCTGCCCGGTCACTACCGGAATGATGCTGCTGGCGTTTTCAGCCTTGTGCGCAATATCGGCTCCAGTGTCGGCATCGCCGTCATGATCGCGCTGCTGGCGCGCAATACGCAGATCAATCACATGGAGCTGGGCGAGCGCATCAACATCTTCAATCTGCCGAAAGTGATGCTCGGCATCATGCCGGATATTCCCATCAATGCTTATTCGCAGGTTGGCATGGCGTATCTCAATGCGGAAGTGACGCGGCAGGCGGCGGCGATATCCTATATCAACGATTTCTATGCGCTGATGTTCGTGGTGTTGAGCGTGATGGTGTTCCTGCCATTCCTGAAGGTCGCGAAGCGTGCGAACAAGGCACCCGCGAGCGCGGCGGAAGTTCTGGAATAATCAATCCCGATTAACTTTTAATCTTTTCTGCATAGCCCGCCGCGCGGCGCTTGCGCGTGACTTCCAGTATGCCAAGGCGCGTAAAGCCATGCACCTGCGCGCGGGCGGGGTCTTCGCCAAAGGCAGCTTCGGCAGCTTCGGAAATTTTCACGCGGGCAGGGCGTTCCGCCATGCCGATGAAATCGATCAGGATTGCGCCGCTGATATTCCGCAACCGGCACTGGCGCGCACATTCGGCAACGGCTTCGGTGTTGGCGGCGATCGGGTTGTCTGCGCTGCCTTGGTTGACGTCGATGATTGTGCAGGCATGCGTTGAATCGATGATGATCGACCCGCCGCCCGGAAGGTCAACGCGATTGACGGAGAGTTCGTTCAGCTCACCGTAAATATCATAGATGTCGAACAGCTTCTGCATCGGCTTTTCAGGCTTGAACAGGCGCAGCCGTTTCGATGTGGCAAGGGGAGGATCGTATTTTTCGCACCATTTCGCGATCTGGTCGAAGGCTGCACGACCGCCCGCATGGATATGGTTGAAACCATTCGCACCGAAATCGAGCATCGCGCGGGCAAAGGCGTTCGGGCCGCCCTTCAGCAGCGCGGGTTCCTTGCCGTTCTCGGCCTGCATGCCCAGCAGCACCTGCCATTCGGCCAGCAGCTTTTGTGCTTCTTCCGACAAAATGCCGATATCTTCGCTTTCGGCGTGGTCGTGCAAAATCCAGCCCCCCTTTGCTTCAAAGCCCGCCGTCATGCTGAGCACGTCGCCGCGCTCGATGCTGCGCGACATGGTGACGGGGTTCGACATCGGGCAATAGACCAGATGGTGGCCCATGATGTAAATCTGCGTCGTCAGGCGGGGGATTTTGTGGTTCTCGCTTTGCGATCCGTCTTTTGCCTCGGCCTTGACCTGCACCATCAGCATCTGGCCGTTCTTCACGAGGTCGGTCAGCCCGCTGCGGCTTTCCGAACGGTCGCCGCCCGGCAGGTAGATATGTTTCGCGGGCAAAAATCCCGTCTGCCCGTTGCCAAGATCGACGATCGCGCAATCGAGTTTCTTGTCGAGCTTGATGACGCGGCCCAGGAAGATGGTGCCCCAGCCGCAGGCCTTGTTCAGGGAATCCACATACAGGTCGTTGATGACCGTCTTTTTAATGACGACGGCGTGCATGCGGCCTTCAATTTCATCGACGAAGAGTTCAAGCCCGCTCATATCCGGCATCCTTCAGCATGGCGTGCGTTTCAAACAGCGGCAGCCCCACGATGTTGGTGTAGGAGCCGCTGATGAATGGTATCAGCGCGGCGGCATGACCCTGAATGGCATAGCCGCCAGCCTTGCCTTTCCATTCACAGGTATTGATATAGTGCGAAATTTCCGCTTCGGACAGACGCTTGAATTTCACAGCAGAAACAACGAGTTTCGTCTTCTGCTTGCCGTCCTTGTTCACGATGGAGACGGCCGTCAAAACGCTGTGGCGGCGGCCCGACATCAATTCAAGGCATTTGCGCGCGACGGCGATTTTGTTCGCCTTCGCCGATGCAATCCGCACGGCATAGCGAGCGGGCAGTTCGACCTTCAGCGGGGTTTCATCGATATCCGCAGGCGCGATGCGATCGGGCGCAATGCCAAGCTGCTTCAGCAGCTCAAGCCGGCGCGGCGAGGCGGACGCGAGGATCAGCATTATTTGTGACGGAAAGTGATGCGGCCTTTGGTCAGATCGTACGGCGTCATTTCGACGGTGACGCGGTCGCCTTCCAGGATGCGGATTTTATTTTTGCGCATTTTGCCGGAGCTATGGCCCAAAATGATGTGGCCGTTGTCGAGCTTTACACGGAACATCGCGTTCGGAAGCAGTTCCGAAACGATGCCTTCAAAGCTCATCAAGTCTTCTTTTTCTGACATTCTTCCTCAGGTGATATTTGTGGTGCTGCGAATGTGTAGCACATATAAAAGTGTAAATAAACGCCTTGCCGTCAATTTGTCCACAATTACTTTGTTTTCAATGGCTTCGGCCAGTGTTTCGGCCCCTTCGTTGTGGATTCCGCGCCGGCCCATGTCGATCGCCTCGAGTCTATGCATCTCGCCCGATTTCGCGGCTTTATAGAAACTGTCGCAGATCATGACATAGTCGCGGATCAGGGATTTGAGCGCGCTTAAGGGCAGGGGGATCTCCTCGTTCCTGCCGCTGGCGGTGCAATTCACATCCATTACCAGCCGGTCACCCTGAAGCGACAGGTGGAGCTTGTACGGCCCCTCGCAATCCTTCACGGCGAAGGAATTCTGTTCCAGCAAATCTGAAATGGCGCGGTGGCGTTCGACTTCTATTTCGGCGGAGCGGGTGCCGATGGTTTCGTTGTCGAGCTTCAGCTCGATGATACGGCTCACGCCGCTTCTTCCTTGTCAGCCATACGCTCCAGTTTCGCGCCGACTTTTGTCAGCTTGCCCACGAGGTCTTCATAACCGCGGTCGAGGTGATAGATGCGGCTGACGGAAGTGTGACCTTCGGCAACAAGGCCCGCGAGGATGAGGGAAACGGAAGCGCGCAAGTCGGTCGCCATCACAGGCGCACCTTTCAGCTTGGCCACACCGCGTACGAGCGCAGACGATCCATGCACCGTAATATCCGCGCCCATGCGGGCCAGTTCCGGCACGTGCATGAAGCGGTTTTCGAAAATCGTTTCGGTGATCATGCCTGCGCCCTCGGCAATCGTGAGCATCGACATCATTTGGGCTTGGAGATCGGTCGGGAAGCCGGGATAGGGTTCTGTCATGATGTCGAAGCCGCGCAGGCGGTCGCGCTTGCGCTCCACCGTTACATCGGTGCCGGAGGAGAGGATATCGACCCCCGCCTTGTGGAAGGGCTGCGTCAGGTATTCCAAGTGCTGCATTTCGCAGTGTTTCAGCGTGATCTTGCCGCCGGTCATGGCAGCCGCCACCGCAAACGTTCCCGCCTCGATACGGTCGGCGATAACGCTGTGTTCCGTGCCGCGCAAGAATTGCTTGCCATGGATGGTGATGCGGTCGGTGCCGAGACCTTCGAT
>JAQSWE010000271.1 GCA_029266795.1 Alphaproteobacteria bacterium
TCCCGTGATGCTGGCGATCCGCTCCAGTTCGCTCGACGCGGCGACGACGCTGATGCAAGGGGGCGCGGAAGTCGATTTCAGCGACCCCGCCATCGAAACGCAGATGCGCGTTGCCACTTACGAAACCAATTTCGAATTCCTGAACGCGCTCGACGCGCGCCGCAAAATTCAGGACGCGGCTGAAAAAGAAACCGCTTGCGCTGCCGACGTCACCGGCGCGCAACTGGCCGAGGGTGAAAAACTGCAAAAGCTCGCGGGCATCACCACCGCCGTGTCGGGCGGCACGGAAAGCAATGTCGCCGCGCCGAAAACGGCCAGCTTCAGCAAAAAGCCGGGACGCACGGTGTGACACCGCCGAAATACACGATCCTCGACAGCTATAAATTCATTGTCGCCGTGTCGGATGGCAACATGCCGCTCGTGCTGGATATTTTTGCGGACAATCCCGATGCGTGGCGGTGGCGCGAAGACCGCGACGATGATTACAGCGTGCTGCACCACGCCATCGCCGCCAAGCGCCCTGAGATGGTTGACCTGTTGATACGCAAAGGCGCGCCGCTGGAAATGGGCGCACGAAACGACATGACGCCCCTGATGCTGGCGGCCCGCAATGGCAACGCCGAAAGCGTCGCATTGTTGCTGGAGGCCGGCGCGGACGCAAAGGCGAAAGACGCGAGCGGGCAAAAGGCGATTGCATACGCGAAAGATGTCGCAGGCGAAGAGGGTACGAAAATTCGCAAATATATCAGCGATGCGATGCGCGACCCCGCCTTGGGCCGCGCCGTTAAATCGGCGATTGGCACGGCACGCGCGACAGAGATGACAAAAGCCATAAAAGGCGGCATCGGCACGGGCGTGACTGCAGGGACGGCAAAATTTTCGAAACGTCCGAAACCGCAGCCGTGAGAGGAAGGGCTTAGCCCATCGCCGGCGACAGCTTCACGCCCGGTGCGGGGCGTTCGAACACCACATCCTTGCGGAAACGGAACAGCGATGCGGGACGCCCGCCTGCTTCGGCGGATTTCTTGCCGGGGATTTCTTCGACCATGCCCGATCCTTCCACCAAACGGCGGAAGTTTTGTTTGTGCAGCGTATGGCCGACAATCGCCTCGACCGTTTTCTGCAGGTGCAGCAGCGTGAATTCGGGCGGCATCAATTCAAACACCACGGGGCGGTATTTCAACTTTCCGCGTAAGCGCCCCATCGCGGTCGCTAGAATGCGGCGGTGGTCGTAGAGCATGGAGCGACCGGGCACGAGGACGTAATCGACCTTGATGCCCTTGTCGCGGATGCTTTCATAGACCAGCTTTGCTTCATACAGCAGCTCGTACCGCTCCAGCACCTTTTCCTCGTCCCACGGAATATCGTCGAGGCCGAAGAGCAGGTTGGTGCGGGTGCGGCGTCCGTTTTTTTCTTCCTTGGATTCAGCTGCGTTGATCCAGCGCTTCAGCCCCTGTTCGATCACGTCGCTGATGATCTTGGGCTTGCCGTTGCGCCAGTCTTCCCACGGGAAATAGCTGTACCAGTCGCCCCAGAACACGTTATCCGTCGTGCGGGTTTTTTCCTGATAGGTGAGCGCGAGATAGCCGATGGAAATGACGCGGGATGATTCCGCCGCATCGCCCGCATAGCGCCCGCGGTTGCCGAAGGTATAGAGCTGTTCGACGTAACCGGGGTTGAGCGGCGTCTGTTCCTTCACCCAGCCGCGCAATCCGATTTCTAGCGTCGCATGGCGCGCGGGATCGAAGGGACCGAAGGGCAGCGCGTCACCTTCTTCGTTGGTCGGATGCACGCCGGCGGAGAGCGCATGGGCGGCCCCCCGCACGATGAAGACTTTGGGTTCATGCCCCTCGACCGCGCAGGCGACGGCGGATAGCCCGATGATCAGGCCGTGTTCGGGGGAGTCTGCGCCTTTTTTCGTCATGATGGGCCTACTTGTCGTAGAAGAGCGGCTGGTCGCCGGGCGCGTTGCCGACATAGGTCGGACGCCATGAATTGATCATGCGCGAGGCGTTTTCGATGTCGTTCTTGGTCATGTTGTTGCGCAGGTAAATGCGCCACTTGGTCGCTTCCGTTTCGAGATCGGGATCGGGCGGCGGCAGTTTCGGGTCAGCCGCCTGATCCTGCAGCGCCTGATAGGCGAGGCCGTACCATTGCAGCGCGCGCACGTTGTCGCGCGGCACGCCGGCGCCTTCGCGGTAGATGCGCGCCAGTTCCAGCATTGCGACAGGATCCTTTCGGTTCGCCGCCTTCATGAATAAATCGAGCGCCTTCTTGCCGTCGGCGCGCAAGCCGCCCATGCCGTTCTGGTAGAAACGCGCGAGCGCGATGATCGAGGGCGTGTAATTCTTTTCTTCCGCCGCCTTGCGGTACCACTTCAGCGCTTCCTTGTCGTCCTTCGGCAGACCGCGGCCTTCGCGCTCGGGATGCGCGCAGGGGCCTTCGGTGGGACACGCTTCGGGGCCGCGCTCGTAGAAATAGCCGAGGCGGTGCATCGCTTTTTCGTTGCCCTGTTTCGCCGCGCTGAAATACCACACGGCGGCTTCGTCGGGGCTCTTGTCTGCGCCGGCTTCGCCCAGTTCATACATCAGCGCAAGCGCCATCTGCGATTTCATATGGCCCTGTTCGGCCGCGCGGCGATACCATTCGATCGCCTGCTGCTTGTTCGCCAGATCGAGCGCCGCCTTTTGCTCGGGCGTGGCGTCGGGGGCCGGGCGTTCGGTGCCCATGTTCTTGCGGAACATGTAGCCGAGCGCGTTCTGCGCATACATATCGCCCTGGTTGGCGGCGAAGCTGTACCAGCGCATCGCTTCGGGATAGTTGCGTTTCACGCCGTCGCCGGTGCGGTACATGGTCGCAAGGTTATACTGCGCGCGCATATTGCCCTGCATCGCGGATTGCAGGAACCACTGCGCGGCGAGGGGCGCGTTTTTCGCGTAAGGGCGGCCGACGAGCAGCATGGTGGCGAGGTTGTTCTGTGCAACCGCGTCGCCCATTTGCGCCGCGCGC
Source organism: Alphaproteobacteria bacterium (assembly GCA_029266795.1). Taxonomy (GTDB): domain Bacteria; phylum Pseudomonadota; class Alphaproteobacteria; order Micavibrionales; family UBA2020; genus JAPWJZ01. The sequence continues at coordinate 3,010 of JAQSWE010000271.1, forward strand.
GTATACCATTTGAAGGCTTCTTTTTCGTCCTTCGCGACGCCGCGGCCCTGGGAATAGATGTAGCCCATGTAGACGACCGCAGGCAGGAAGTCCTGCTCCGCCGATTTTTTGTACCAGCCGGCGGCGCCGTTGATGTCCTGCCCCGCGCCGAGACCCGCATCGAGCATATAGGCGAGGTAATATTGCGCGCGCGCATCGCCCTGCCCTGCCAGCTTCCAGAAATGCTTGTTGGCAAGATCGTTGTCGCCGTAGTTGAAGGCTGATATCGCATCCTCGAAGGTGACCGCTTCCTGCGCAAGCGCGGCGGTCGTGGGAATGCTGAGCGACAGGGCCGCCGCGACGAAAAGGGGA
>JAQSWE010000041.1 GCA_029266795.1 Alphaproteobacteria bacterium
GGGGACGGGACAATCACCAACGGGTTTCGATGCGGCAGAATCAAGCTCCTAACAGGTTGATTAGACTGTCCTATTATTAACATAAGGCGCGCATAAACGCCAGCCGGGGGGCGCATTTTTGACGGAATTTCAGGGGATTCGGGGGTAAAAAAGCGATATTTCCCAAAGCCGTAACCACTTGTTAACTTTATTGCCATAAAGTCTATATAGGCTTGAATAAAGCAGTGAAATTGAGATGACGGAGGATACGAAAATGGCACACGAAAAGATCACCATGAAGTTCACCGACACCGCGTTCTGGAACGCAGGGGCGGAAGACGGACGTGGTGCCTATCAGGCGCGTTTCATCGTCGTCCATCCCGGCCGCGAACAGGAAGCCGAAAGCCTGATGGCGGCGTTCAAATCATCGAATTCAAAAGGTGTGCGCATCCGCGACGGCGTGGTCGCGCTCAGCGAAAAGCACCTGAACGAACGCATCGCGGAATTGTCGAAGCTGCCGGGTCAGGAAGCGGTGGTGAGCGAGCTCAACCGCGGCCTCGAACACGTGCATAAACTTTCCGTCGCGCATCCGTCGGGTCCGGCTGTCGCCGCCGCCGCGCCGCAAGTGAAAGTCGCACATGCGCAATAGGATTTAAGGGGATACTTGTTGGGGTCACGTCTGTTACAGGACGTCTTCTTAAAGGGCTGCGGGTCAGGGGACCAAATCGCAGCCCTTTTTTCTTTTAGGGTGCATCATGGAAGCCGCGCCTGACATTACCTGCGCCTGCCCGTATCGCCGCGCATCGGCCTATGCCTTCGCCGCGCTGTTTCCGCCCCTGATGGCGCTGATGGTGAATGCGCCGCTGTTCGATTTTCTGACCGATGTTTTCAAAAACGAAATCCTGTTGTTGTCTGTTTATTTTGTGATGTGCTTTGCGCCTGTCGCGCTCGTGATGCGCGCGGTGTTCGGCAAGCCGGATAACGCGAAGATAACGCGTGTGGTGGTGAAGACGGTTGTCTATCTGGTGGTGATGCTGCCGGTTGCGACTGTCGTGCTCATGTTTGCGGGGTGCATGCGCAGTCTCTGCCATTAAATCCTAGAGCGCCTCACTCTGCTGCTTGGGCAGCCCGCCCAGCAGGAACAGCATCCCGAACACGGCGAAGATGGCGGGCACGGCGAGCAGTTCGTATCCGGCATCGGCTTGCGCGGTCGTGGCGGGGTCTTCTTTCAGGTAGATGACCGGAAATTTATCGCCCGCCTTGAATTTATCGGGGCGCGCGCTGCCGTCTTCGGGGGTGAAGGTGATTTCCTTTCCCTCGCGATCAATAAATGAAATGACGGGATAGAATTTGCGGCCGCGTTGGCGTCCGGCGGGCGATACGGCGCGCTCCTCGACGCGGAGCACGCTGCCTTCCGTTTTAACGCCGTCCTGCAGCAGCAGGAATTGTTTTTCACCGAAGAAAAATGCCGCCAGCAGCAGGATCGCGCCGAAGGCAATCGAAACGGGCGGCGAGACCGGCGATTTCAGCTCCATCACAGCGCCTCGTCGCGGCTTCGCGGCATGCGCGCGATGCCGCCCAGCAGGAACAGGATGCCGAAGACGCCGAGCGCGGCGGCGGGCAGCCAGTTGAGGATTCCGCGGTCGATCACCGCCGTTTCCTCGATCTTGTCTTTCTGGTACAGCACGCCCACCTGTTCGCCTTCTTCATACATCGCGGGTTGCGTCGCCAGCTTGTCGCGGAAGGTAATGTCGCGGCCCTCCGCCGTGAATTTCACCACAGCCTGATAATTGCCGTCGGGGTTTCCTGCCAGCTGGATCACCTGTCCCTGCGCCGTCTCCGCGCCCACGAGGTCGAGCATGTTGGACCCGAAATAAAGCGCGCCCGCAATCGCAGCCGCCCCCGCCAGCACCAGAAGCGGGCCGGTGACGGCGGCGTTCTTTTCCGCACGTGCTTCGCGTCGCGCCATCTGCGGCGACTGGCGGATGTCTTCCGTCGTGTAGACGGGAAGTGAATCCACATCCATGCGCTGCTGCAGCCGCCATTCCTCGCGGCTCAGGCGCTGGCTTTTCGGGATGATGCTGCGGCGGAAACGGTTGAAGCTGACAAAGCCCAGCATCGCCAGCGTCGCCCAGGTGAAGCCGTTCACTTCATATTTGGTGAAGGCCATATAGACCATGTAAAACCCGGGTGCCGCGAGCAGAAAGCCGATCAGCGGCCAGAACGCCGCGCGCGCGGGTTGTGCGCGCGACGGATCGCTGCGTAGGATGAGTATCGTCACGCGTGTGCCGGTTTCCTGTCCTTTGATAGAGCTTGACCCCGTTCTCGACGTCGCCTCCAGCGTCTCGCCGTCCAGCTCGTAGCGGTAGACGGGCAGGAAGACATCGCCGCGCGGTTTCAGGCCGATGATTTCGCCCTCGACCTCGACCGCCTTCGCTTTCCAGCGCAGCCAGTCGGCGAGGATCACGCCCCCCACCACCAGCAGGATCGTGCCGCCGATGATATAGCCGGTCTGCGCAAACGCGCCCGTCAGCTGCCACAATATATCAAAGAATGATTTTTCAATGCTGGGTTCCATGAGATTTATCCTAGAAGGAAAACGGCATTGTTGCTAGTCTCGGGGCAGTTTTAACGGGAGGCATCCATGGCTTACGACAACAACAATATCTTCGCGAAAATCCTGCGCGGCGAGATCCCCGCCAAAAAGATTTACGAAGACGATTTTGCCGTCTCCTTCCACGATATCAGCCCGCAGGCGCCGAGCCATATCCTTGTCATCCCCAAGGGCGCCTATGAAAGCATGGATGATTTCACGGCCAAGGCCTCCCCCGAAGAAATCGCCGGGCTGTTCCGCGCGCTCGGCAATGTCGCGCGGCAGGAAAAGCTGCACGAAATGGGTTACCGCGTGATCGCCAATTGTGGAATCAATGGCGGGCAGGAAGTGCCGCATCTCCATTTGCACCTGCTCGGCGGCCGCAAGCTGGGGCGGATGGTACAGCCGGTGGGCTAAACTATTGATCTGGCTGTGATTACGGCGTTAAGTTGGTTTCCATGCCGGATTGACAGAATGCGGCGCGCGGCCTATACAAGGTCATCTCTAATTTTGACCCTGAACGCGCATTTTTAAAGGCAGCCGCCCCATGTCCATTTCCGAATTCTTCAACCGCAAATCCCGCGCCGTCATCGCGGCTGTGACGCTCGCCATCGGCGCAGGCGGCGCCTATATCGGCCACGAAACCGCGCAGCAAACGACGCAGCCGCAGGTCAGCGAATTCACGCTGCAGCAATTGCCGGATAACATGACCGAAGAACAGTTCGTGTCGGGCAAGCTGCCGGTGAACGCAAAATACGATGCGCTGCAGCCCGCGCGCGTCGATGAATTTTCCGCCCGCATCGATGCGATGGAACAGCTGAAAAGCCAGATGCGCTTCATGGCAAGCGACCTCTACATCCAATCCGAAGCGAAACTGTTGGATGATGCCGTGTCTTTCGTCAACGACCTGCGCGTCGCCGAAAATCTGTCGGAGCGCAACTATGCCGATCTCGTGAAAGACTACAACGCGCGCGTCGGCCTCGACGTGTCCTCGATCACGGGCAACTACACCAAGGGCATCGCCTACCAGCAGGACGCGCAGCTGGGCGTTCTGTTCGGCATGATCTTCGGTGACGACGACAAGACCGATGCTGAAATCTCGCGCGATGTCGGCGACACGATGCTGGAGGGGCAGAAGATGGCGGATAACGTAGGCCTTGCGGGCGGTGCGGCGGGCTTGCTGCTCGGCGGATTGCTGACCGTGCCGCTCTGGCGCCGCCGGAATTTCCCGAAGGTCGGAAAATAATTCCATAAGCGAATATAATAATTTTGCTGCGGTGCAATTGTTTCCGGCGCATTAAAAAATCTTCTGCGCCACACAATCTTGCCAAATATTTCCCTGTTGATAAGATGATGCCTTCGAAAACAACCGAAGGCGTTTTCAGGAATGGCCAAAGCCAGCCCGAAAAAAACAGCGTTCAAGAAAAATGCCGCCAAGCTCGCGCGCACAACAGGGCTCGCTGTTGTCTTCGCCGGTGTCGCGGCCGGTTGTTCGACCACGCCGCCCGTGCGCAACATGCCCGCCGCGAATGACGACAATTACCACGCGAATGTGGCGATGCCGCTGGCCAAGCCGCCGGTCGAAAAAATTATCGACACCACCGAAATTCCTTACGACCAACAATTGTTCTTCTACAACGCGCCGACCACGCCGCCCGCCGACGAAGCCGCGCTGCTGGCGAAAATGTCGCCCAACCAGCGCACCGAATTCTACATGCAGAAATTCTGCTTCCGCCAGGGCGCGACGCCCGAACAGGCCGCTGCGCAGAAGGAAGTCTATGACGCGCTGCAGGCGCTTGCGAAATTGCCCGCAACCGGCAAGCCGCTGATCGACTTGGCCGCGCAGGAAGGGTTGCAGTTTTGCAGCCTCGGCCACCTGCCCAATGGTATTGCCGCGCAATACCTGCCCTCCAGTACCACCGTCGTTGCGGGGCCATTGGGAAAACCGGAAGGCCGCGTGCTGACCATCGCGCATGAAATCATGCATGCCGCGCAGGACCGCAACAAGCTGCTGAATTACGAAACCAATTGGGATATCCAGTCCCGCGTGCAACGCAACCTGTCGATCGAGGCGGCGGCGCTGACCATGGAATTCCTCGTCGCCTATGATGCGAAGGTATCGGGTGATCCCGCCTACTGGAACCATATGCAGAACTACCTCGGCGGCACGACCTATAACGACGACCGCATCTATAAACTTGTCGAGGACACCTACAAGGCATCGAAAGACGGCGGTGCAACGCATGATGAAGCCCTGCGCAAAGTGGGCGCGGCAGTCTGGACGCATGTGTTCGAAAGCGACGACTGGCGCAATTTCTATCTGAACCACGAGCTGACGATTTACCTGCGCGATATCTCTGAAAATAAATTCGTCGATACGAAAACCGTCACCCATGCGCAATTCGCCGACAAGACGAAAAACGCCGGCAAGGTCGGGACGCTGCCCAGCTTCACCGAAGGCGTAACTTTCCCTAGCCTTGATTCGATGCTGGCCAAGCGCGAGAAAATGAAATGGGCCTATGAAGCCGCCGAAATCGCGCGCATGAAACAGATCGAAGGCCAAGACGGCAAGACCGTCGCCGCGCTCACCGCCGCCGCGAAGCTCGGCAACAATCCCTATCTCGGCCTCGACATCGCGGATATCTATAAAAAGACCAATGACGAAAGCTGGACCAAGGGCCGCACCTTCCGCTACCTCTATCACGTGATGGACGAAGCGATCAAAGCGCCGGAGCCGTCCCCCACGCCGGAACCGCCGGCGCCAGAAAAACCCGCCCCCGCCGTCGTTCCGCCCACGATAGTTGCCCGCCGCGGGGGCGGATTCAACTTCGCTTAAGTTATTAAGACGTCACCGCCGCCAGCGCGCGGCGTAGTTCCATGATCGTATACGGCTTGGAAACGAAATCGTTCATGCCGGCGGCGAGGCATTTTTCGCGGTCGCGGGCGAAGGCATGGGCGGTGAGGCCGATGATGGGCGTCGGATGCAGCCCCTTCACTATTTCGATGCGGCGGATGCCTTCCGTGACGGTCCAGCCGTCCATGCCGGGCATCTGGATATCCATCAATATCGCGTCGTATTTTTTCGCGGCAAAACGCTCGAGCCCGCGCGGCCCGTTCTCCGCCACGTCATAGGTCGCGCCGAGGCGCAGCAGCATCTCGCCCGCGACCAGCACGTTGGGCGGCGTATCCTCGACCACCAGCACATGCAGCGCGCGGGGCAGCGGCTCGGCGCTTTTCGCCACAATCGCATCGCCGGCGGGATACTGCGCGCGCTCCGGCGTGCGGAGCGGCAGCCGGAGCGTGAAGGTCGATCCTTCGCCCAGCTTGCTCTGCACGGCAATCGCGCCGCCCATCAGCTCGACCAGATTGCGCGTGATCGCAAGGCCCAGTCCGGTGCCGCCATATTTGCGGCTGATCGATGAATCGCTCTGGATGAATTTGTCGAAAATGGTGCCGAGCTTGTCGTCGGGGATGCCGATGCCGGTATCCATGATCTCGATCCGCACGAAAGCGTCGTCGGGGTCTTCCGTCGCGGTCACGGTCACGCCGCCATGCTCGGTGAACTTGATCGCATTGCCGACAATATTGATGAGCACCTGCCGCAGGCGGCGCGGATCGCCTAATAATATCTCTTCTTTCGGCAGCTGGCAGTCGGTCGCGACCACGATCTTGCGGCGGATGGCCTGCGATGCCATCGCCTGCCGCAGCTCGTCCAGCAGCTTGCAGAGGTCGAACGGCACCCGGTCGATCTCCGCCGTGCCCGATTCGATCTTGGCCATGTCGAGCATATCGTTGATGAGCACCAGCAGGCTGTTCGCGCTCGCCTCCAGCGTTTGCAAGAACAGCTTGTATTTCGGCGGGGGCGTGTCGCTCGCGTTGAGCAGGCTGGCAAGGCCGACGATGGAATTCATCGGCGTGCGGATTTCATGGCTGATATTGGCAAGGAATTCGGACTTCGCGACGTTGGCGGCCTCCGCGCGGCTCTTCGCGGCGATCAGGTCGCCCACCTGCTCCGCGACCAGCAATTGCAGGTTATCGCGGTGCTGGCGTACTTCTTCCTCCAGCGCGCGCTGGCGCGTGACGTCGCGGATGATGCCGACGATGCCGGGCGAGCCGTCGGCGAAACGCACCCCCACTTTTTTCGTGGCGATCGTGATGGTCTCGCCATCGGCACGCTGCAGCAGTTCTTCCTCGTCGAACAGCTCGCCCTTGAAAACGCGCTCGTCGCCTGCCCAGAAATCATCGGCCTGTTCCTTCGGGAACAGGTCGTAATCCGTCTTTCCCTTGGCTTTTTCCTCGCCGCCCAGCAGCGCCCAGAAAGCGAGATTGCCCTCCACCCAGCGGTGCTGTGAATCTTTCACGAAAATGGGATCGGCGACGTGGTCGATGATCGTGCGCAGGAAGGCGCGGGATTCGGCGAGGTCTAGCGTGCGCTCCACCACCTTGCGCTCCAGCATGCTGCGGGCTTCGTCGAGTGCCTGCTCGTTGCTCTTGCGCGCCGAGATGTCGCGGATGAAGGCGGTGAAGCGCAAATTGCCGTTGATGTTCTGCGGGGTGATGGTGAGCTCGATCGGGAATTCCTCCCCCGATTTGCGGAGCGCCGTGATCTCGATGCGCTGGTTGAGGATGGCGTGCTGGCCGGTCGCCAGATAGCGTTTCATGCCGGCGTCATGCCCTGCGCGGTGTTGCGGCGGCACGATCATCTCCGACATCGGACGCCCCAGCGCCTCTGCTGTCGTCCAGCCGAATACCTGCTCCGCGCGGCCGTTCCAGGTGGTGATGATGCTGTCGGCATCGATCGCGACCACGGCATCGAGCGAGCTGTCGAGCAGCGCCGTCACCAGCGCTTCGCTTGAAGCCAGCTGCGCCTTCAGTCGCGCTATGTCAGTGTCGTCGTTTTGCAAAACCCGCATCCCGGATCGTGATATGCCTCGCCATAGAATATCTGCAATTGGCAGGCATGGCTATGCCGCGCAGGAGCAGTAATTTTCGGAAATCGGGCGGATATAACGCCGGAAAGTATGTTCAAGTTCCCTGTCGCGCAAAAAGAAGGGGCCGCTTGCGCGGCCCCGTCAGTTTTTCACCAAAACACTTAGTGAGTATTTGCAATCAGGTTAGAGCGTCGGTGCGCCGCGACGGTTCTTGCGCGATGCCGCCGGAGCCGCAGCTGCCTTGTTGTCGTTCGACACTTCCGCGGTGACGGTCGTTGCGACCAGTTCCGGCTGGAAGCCCAATTCCTTGGTGGGCAGCTTGTTGATGACGATCTTCGCGGGGCCGTTTTTCTCGACGAATTCCGCGATGTTTTCCTTGTTGGCCATGAGCCACTTGCCGAGCGGGTTCGAGATTTTCTCGCGGACCACTTTGCGAAGCGGGCGTGCGCCCATATCCGGCTTGTAACCTTCGGCCGCCAGCTGGATGCGCGCATCTGCGCCCACTTCGATGGTGACGTCTTTGAGTGCCGGGTTGAGGGCCAGTGCGCCGGTCGGGTCGGACAGGCGTTTGTTGACCTTCTCGACTTCGCGGCTGACCAGTTTCGTGATGACTTCCTGCGCGTGCGGGATGAACGTCACGAAGCCGCCCAGTTCCTCGATACGGTTGATCATCTCGGGGCGGAAGAACTCTTTGCGTTTCTTCGCGTAGATGCCCGACAGTTTTTCTTCCTGCTCTTCCGGGGTCGCGGTACGGCCGTTGGCGGTCGTATCGATACCGAAATCACCGCCTGCGCCGCCATTCAGGTAAGCCATAGCTTCCTTGGCGCCGAGGTTGGTGGTCATGACGACGATCACGTTGTTGAAGAGCACTTTCTTGCCGTGGTTGTCGGTCATGACGCCGTCGTTCAGGACGGGCAGCAGGACGTTGAACACGTCAGGGTGCGCTTTCTCGATTTCGTCGAGCAGCAGGATCGAGTAGGGGCGCTGGCGAATGCGTTCCGTCAGGGCGGGTTCGGAATCTTCGAAGCCGACATAGCCGGGAGGTGCACCGATCAGGCGGGAAACGGTGTGTTTCTCGGCATAATCGCCCATGTTCAGCTGGATCAGCGCGGTCTCGTCGCCGAAGAGGTAGCGGGCGAGGGCTTTGCTGAGTTCGGTTTTACCGGTACCCGTCGGGCCTTGGAACACGAAGGCAGCCCAGGGCTGGTTCGGGTCCGAAAGGCCGGAGCGCGAGCCGATCAGGCCGTCGACGACGCGCTGGATGCCGGGCTGGCCGAGGACTTGCTCGGGCAGCTCTTTTTCCATTTTCAGGAAGCGGTCGCTGTCGTTCTGGCTCAGGAAGTCGACCGAGAGTTTCGACATCTGTGCAACGGCTGCCACGATGTCCTGACGCTCGAGAACGTCGCTGTGGCGCTGTTTCGCGTTTGCGGCAGCGTCATCCAGCGCGGTTTCGGCCTTGGAAGGCTGGGAAATCGCGGGCGCGTAGCGGTTGGTCATGTCGACGATATACTCGAGGTCTTTCTTCGAGATGTCGGCAGTGATGCCGTGGTGAGCCTTGATGCCCGGCCACAGTTTTTCGGTGATGAACAGCGTCGCTTCGCGGTTGGGCTGGCCCAGAACCATCTGCTGGAAGCGGCGCGCAAGCGCGGGGTCTTTTTCGATGTGCTTGCGGTATTCTTCGCCCGTCGTCGTGCCCATGACCGAGATGCCGCGGGAAACGAGGAAGGGTTTCATCATGTTGCCGGCCGAGCCCGCATCGTCGCCGTTCTTGCCGGCGCCGAGCTGGTTGTGGATCTCGTCGATCGCGATGATGACTTTCTGGCCCTTGAACCAGCCTTCACGTTCCTGCAGGCCGTCGATGATCGGCTTCAGGCGTTCTTCGAACTGGCCGCGGAATTTCGCGCCCGCCAGCATTTTCTGGATGTCCATCTGCAGGACGCGCGCGCCTTCGAGCGATTCCGGAACGTCCGGGCTCTTGTCGACGATCGCTTGCGAGATGGCGGCGAACATCGCGGTTTTACCAACGCCGGCGTCGCCGGTGAAGGCAACGGATGCCTGCTTGCGGCGCGACAGGATGCGCAGCGTGTTTTTCGTTTCGTCATCGCGGCCGACGACCGGATCCAGCTTGCCGTTCTTCGCTTTTTCGGTCAGGTCTTCGGTGTATTCACGCAGAGCCTGTTCCAGCGCCGCATCCGTGATTTTCGGATTTTTCGGGGGCTGGGGCTTCGCGGGGTTGCCGTTGGCGCTGCCGTTGAAGGTGGTGCTGGGGGTTTTCGTCAGCACTGTGGGCTCTTGCGTTGCGGGGTTTTGCGCAATGCTCATGCGGGCGACGAATGCCGAACCGTCCTGGTGGGGCGGGAAGGGCAAGTGCTGCACGAGAAGGGGCGACACCTTGATGCCGTTCGGGCCCTTGGTCAGGCCGGGATCGTTCGCGTCGATATCCGCCTTGAAGGTTTTCGGGAAGCTTGCATCGAGACCCATTTCGGCAACGCCCTCAGCCGACGCCGCGGTCAGCACATAGGTGCCTTCGGGCTTGCCGTTTTTCATGACGAACTGGAGTTCATAGGAAACGTCAATTTGCAGCAGCTTGTTCGGGCGGCCGGTCTCGTTGGTGTTGATCTGGTAAGCGGTGGTGTTCAGGAGGACTTTGCCATCCGCTGCGATCGTATGCTGGTTCTCGTCGTCGAAGGCGAAGATACGCTCGTTCGCGGCGAAACCTGCTTCGCGCTGGTCTTGCGCGAATACCTGGATCGGGGATTTGGGCTGGCCGTCTTCATAACGGATCGCGTATTGACGCGAATTGCTTGCGTCCAGAAGATACTTGTACTTGTTGTCTTCGTTATTCGCCATTTTATGTGGCCTCCTGTTGCGAGGGTGTGTTTTGGTGTTTTTTATGGTTTTTGTTTAGACTTAGTTAACCTAATCAGTAGTCAGAACGAGCGCAAGGACAAATTACGGAATAGCCGAATAGAAAGTCATAATATTTCAGGATACTGTTGATTTTTATAACATTCAGAATGGTTGCAGTGCAATATGGACAATAATTTTCGCACTTATGGAAAGACTTACACTTAAAACAGGTGTTTTAAACCCGAGACTCGGGCACAACGCCCAATCGGTCATGATTATGTGAATTAAATCAACGATGTCAGGTTCTGAGTCTGCGGCAACCATCGCCAAAACCCAAGCTTTGGCAAGCCATTGGCCGGTTAACGATCCGGCTTACAGCGCGCGCGGTGGGGAGAGCGGATGGAGCGCTTTTGTGTAGAAATGACCGGCGATCATCTTGCCGTCGACCATCGCATAGGCCGGATTCGAGCCCCAGCGGCGATAGCCCATCTGCTCATAGAGGGCGATGGCGGCCGTTTGCGTCTCGCGGACGTCGAGCTGGATGACCTTATAGCCCATTTCGGTTGCGAGCTTTTCGGCCATTTCGACTAATTTCCGGCCAGCGCCATGCCCGCGCGCCCAAGGGGCGACGAAGGAGGCGAGAATTTGTGCGGAGAAAGCCTGCGCCTCGTTATGGCGCGAGGGCTCGACCAGCTGCGCCGCGCCGCAGACCATGCCGTCGATGCGGGCAAGCAGTAAATGACGCTCCGGCACGACCAGCACGCCTTTCCAATAGCGCTCCAGCACTTCGCGTGCGGGCATCTTGATCCAGCCGAAACCGCCGCCCGCGTCGATTGCGGCATCGGTGGAATCGCACAGATCATTGAGGTCAGCCGGTGACAGCTTGTCCATGATCTCGATGGTGACGTGGGCGTGTTCGAGTGCTTTCATGCGCGTGGGCGTTGCTTGCATAGTTTCCTCCTTAAAGGAAAGGCGATGGCAGAGCGTGGCATTATCCCGATATTTATCCGCTGTTGAGCTGACTATAGCATAGCGCGCAGCTGTTCAAAACCCGCTATTCCTTCACCATAACTAGATCGTGACGGGGAAATTAAAAGGGGCCGTTGTTGAATCCCGGACCGCGATACTGCCAGTTCGTGAACGGGCTTGTCGCGCCGTCGAGGTCGCTGGAAAACGCGGGCGGCTGATAGGTGTTCGCCTGCAGGTCGATCGCGTTCTTGGTGTCGATGGATGTCTGCAGCATCGACGCCACGCCGTCATAGCCGAACATCTTGGCATAGGTCAGCGCCGCGCCGTCATTGCTGCGCGGGTCCGCGCCGCGGTCCAGCAGCGTGTAGACCATATAATAATCGCCGCGGAACGACGCCAGCAGCAGCGCCTCGTTGTTCTGCGCATCGACGCGCGCGCCCAGATCCATCAGCTGGATCGCGATTTCCGTCTGCCCGCCGCGCACGGCCGCCAGCATCGCCGCGCCGTCATTGGCGGTCGGGTCGACGCTGTTGCTGAGCAGCGTTTTCACGACATCCGCATGGCCGAAATAGGCGGCCTGTGACAGCGCGTCGGTTGCGATGCCCGAGCGGCCCGAAATCGCGCCGTTGTCGAAAATCGCCTGCACGCGCCAGCTGTCGCCCGATGACGCCGCCGCCATCAGTTCCGATTCAATGCCGGATTGCGAGCGCATG
>JAQSWE010000042.1 GCA_029266795.1 Alphaproteobacteria bacterium
CGTGACTCCCCGCGAGGGGCTTTAGGAACCCAAGATGCTCTCGAGACTGCTAGGCCTTATGTCCGCCGATATGGCGATCGACCTTGGAACCGCAAACACGCTTGTGTATGTGCGCGGACAAGGCATTGTCCTGAACGAACCTTCCGTTGTTGCCATGAAATACGAAGACGGCAAAAAAATGCCGCTCGCCGTTGGCGAAGACGCGAAAATGATGCTGGGCCGCACACCCGGCAACATCGTGGCGATCCGCCCCTTGCGCGACGGCGTCATCGCGGATTTCGAAGCCGCCGAATTCATGATCAAATACTTCATCTCGAAGGTGCATAACCGCCGCAGCTTCGCGTCCCCCCGCATGGTCATCTGCGTACCGTCCGGCTCCACCGCCGTCGAGCGCCGCGCCATTCAGGAATCCGCAGAATCCGCAGGCGCGCGCGACGTGAAACTGATTGAAGAACCCATGGCTGCCGCAATCGGCGCCGGCCTTCCCGTCACCGAACCGACCGGCTCGATGGTCGTTGATATCGGCGGCGGCACCACCGAAGTTGCCGTGATCTCGCTGGGCGGCATCGTCTATGCGCGTTCCGTGCGCGTCGGCGGCGACAAGATGGATGAAGCCATCATCAACTACATCCGCCGCACGCATAACCTGCTGATCGGTGAATCGACCGCCGAGCGCGTGAAAAAAGAAATCGGCTCCGCCTGCCCGCCCGAAGACGGCGAAGGCCGTCTGATGGAAATCAAAGGCCGCGACCTGATGAACGGCGTGCCGAAAGAACTCGTGATTTCCGAACGCCAGATCGCAGAAGCGCTGGCTGAACCTGTCGGCGCGATCATCGACGCCGTGAAGGGCGCGCTGGAACATACCGCGCCTGAACTTGCGGCTGATATTGTCGATCGTGGCATCGTCATGACCGGTGGCGGCTCCTTGCTGTCCAACCTCGATTACGTCCTGCGCTATGCGACCGGTCTTGCGGTTATGGTGGCGGATGACCCGCTGTCATGCGTGGCACTGGGTTCCGGTCAGGCACTCGAAAACCTGCCCAAGCTGCGCGGCGTCCTCAGCTCGATGTATTAAGACCGTTGTCTTAAGCTTCGTTTTCCCGATAGATACAATTTTAAATAACAGTTTCAGCGACTTGGGACGAACTTCCTTTTGCCTTTGTTAAGGAATTCCTGCTATTATTAAGTCTGGGTTCATTTTTAAGGGTTCGAGGCCCGCGTTTGGTTTCTCACCGTCCACATAAATCCGTATTGCAGTCACTGCCGATGAGGACGCTGACAACGCGCCTGACGCCTGCCGTTCTGATTTTGTTGGCTGTTACCCTGATGGTCTTCCACAAGATGGATGCGCTGCCGGTCGAACAGATGCGCGTTGCCCTCACCGATAAAATGGCGCCCGTCATGTCTGCGGTGTCGGAACCCTTCGTTGCGCTGACGGATTCTTTTGACGGCATCGCCACCCTGCGCCAGCTGCGCGCCGAAAACATGCAGCTGCGCGAAGAAAACGCCAAGCTGCAAAAGTGGTACGAAAACGCCCTGCGCTATCAGGCCGAAAACCAGTCCTTCCGCGAACTACTGAACGTCAAGGCCGATCCCGCGCTCACCTATGTCACAACGCGCGTCGTGTCCGATCCCGGCGGGTCTTTTGTTAAAAGCGTGCTGTTGCCTGTCGGTGAAAACGACCGCGTCAGCAAGGGCAACGCCGTCATGTCCGGCCAAGGCCTGATTGGCCGTGTGACCGAGGCAGGCGCGCGCTCATCCCGCGTGCTGCTCGTGACCGACCTCAACTCCCATATTCCCGTGACCATCCAGAACACGCGCACAAAGGCGATTTTGGCAGGTAAAAACACCGATTTGCTGAAGCTGGAACGCTTGCCGCAGGATAGCGGCCTCACCGTCGGCCAGCGCGTCGTAACCTCCGGCGATGGCGGCCAGCTACCGCCGGACGTGCCCATCGGCGTGATCGTCGAAGTGGGCGCCGAGGGCGTGTTCGTGAAGCCGCTGTCGGAAATCGAAAAAGTGACCTATGTTCAGGTCATCAACGCCGATGTCGATCGCGGCCTGTCGACGGGTGAAATCAGCACCCCTGTCGATAAACATTCCAGCAAAAGAAAATGAGCATGGCATTCGGTGCCAATGACGGCTGGCAGGGCTCAACCGCAAGCATGCTTGGCCGCTGGGCGATGACGGCAGCCTTTATTATCGTGCTGCTGGTGCTGTCTACTTTTCCGTTCAAGATCGGCCATTTCGGCGAAATACGCCCCTCCTTCATGCTGATGGCGATTTATTATTGGGCGATTATGCGCCCCTCCACGCTGTCCCCAATCGCGACCTTTATCGTCGGCCTGGCTTTTGACCTGATGGGTGGGTTTCCGCTCGGTCTCAATGCCATGACGCTCCTCATCGTGCAGTGGGGGACGCGCCGCCAGCGTAAATTCGTGCTGGGGCAGGGTTTCATCGTGCTCTGGATGGGCCTCGCGCTGGTCACCCTCGGGGCGGGGCTCTTTCAATGGCTCATCTATTCCAGTTTCCACCAGAACTTCGAGCTGGCATCGCTCAAGCCCGTCCTGACCAGCGTTGTCATGACAACGGCCATTTTTCCGCTGATCGTGCTGCCGCTTTCCGCGTTCAATAAAAGCCTGGCCGAGCGCGAATAACGCGCCTGAATCCCGTTTAAATTGCTTGGCAGCTTCTATAATATGCCCCCATGAACCGGGATATGGAGAGATATAAGGAATTCTCCCGCCGCGCCTTGATCATTGGCGCAGCGCAAACCGCCTTGTTCGGCATTCTGGCGACGCGCCTTGGATATCTGCAGGTCGTCGAACAGGAACGCTTCCAGACGCTGTCTGATAAAAACCGCATTTCCATGCGCCTTGTCTCCGCGGGTCGCGGCGAAATCATGGACCGTTTCGGCGTGCCGCTCGCGATCAATACACAAAACTTCCGCACCTTCCTCGTCCCCGAACAGGCGAATGACGTGGAAGAAACGCTCGACCGCCTGTCCAAGCTGATACCCGTGACCGATGACGACAAGCAGGCGGTGCTGCTGGAACTTGGCAAGGTACGGCCCTTCACCCCCATCCTCGTGAAAGAAAACCTCACCTGGGAAGATATGGCGATGGTCGAGCAGAATTTCCCCGACCTGCCGGGCGTTTCGACGGAAGAAGGCGAGATCCGCTCCTACCCGCTCGGCCTTGCGACCGCGCATATCATTGGCTATGTGGGCCGTGTGAGCGAAGCAGAAATCGCCGCCGAGCAGCTCAAGAACGAGCAGGTTAAAAATCCCGTGATGACAATTCCGGGTTTCCGCATCGGCAAGACGGGCGTCGAGAAAAAATTCGATGCCGAACTACGCGGCGTCGCCGGACGCATTGAGGCCGAGGTCAATGTCGTCGGGCGCGAAATCCGCGAGCTCACCCGCCGCGATCCTAAAAAAGGCCATCGCCTTACCCTGACGCTCGATGCCGACCTACAGATGCAATGTCAGGAAATGCTGGCGAAGGAACGCTCTGCTGCAGCCGTCGTCATGGATGCCTTCACAGGCGAAGTTTATGCCTTGTGTTCCTATCCCAGCTTCGACCCCAACCTGTTCAGCCGCGGTATCCCTGCGGATATTTGGGAAGGCCTGCTGGCCGATGAAACAAATCCGCTGACGAACAAGGCGGTGGCAGGGCAGTACCCGCCCGGCTCGACATTCAAAATGGTGACGGCGCTGGCGGCGCTCGACGCCGGCATCTCTCCGGCCACCCATGTTTTCTGTCCGGGCTATTACATGCTGGGCAAGGATAAATTCCACTGCTGGAAACCGGCAGGGCATGGCAGCGTTGGCTTTGAAGCCGCGCTGGTGCAATCCTGCGACTGCTTCTTTTACGAGATGGGCAACCGCATCGGTGTCGATGCGATTGCGAAAATGGCGCGCCGCCTTGGCCTTGGCGCGAAGATGGATTTTGACGTACCGGGCGAAGGCGAAGGCATCATTCCCGACCGCGCATGGAAACTGAAGCGGTATAAGGAACAGTGGCACAAGGGTGAAACGCTCAACAGTTCCATCGGGCAGGGTCATACGCTCACAACGCCGCTGCAGCTTGCGACGATGACCGCACGTCTTGTGAACGGCGGCAAGGCTGTGAAACCGGTTCTCGTTCGTACGATTGAAGAAAAAGGCAGTCAGATACCGGAATGGAAGCATATCGGGCTTAATCCTGCGCATCTCGCGATCATCATGCGCGGCATGGACGGTGTTGTGAACGGGGCACAAGGTACGGCCAAGGGCTCGCGCATCACGGAAGCGCCTTATTCCATGGGCGGCAAGACCGGCACGGCGCAGGTGCGGCGCATCACGGCGGCGATGCGCGCACAAGGCATCAAGAATGAAACGCTACCCTGGCGCTGGCGCCACCACGCGTTATTTGTCGGCTACGGTCCTGTCGAAGCGCCGCGTTATGTTGCCGCCGTCGTGGTGGAGCACGGCGTCGGCGGTGCAAAAGCGGCCGCGCCCATTGCGCGCGATATTCTGCTCGCGATCCAGAAACGCGCGCCACATCGCATCCACACGGTCGACGAGGCTGTGGAGGCCGCTGCCGCCAGCGGCGAAGCGCCCAAGAAACCGGCGCCCCGCAACAAGCGCAAGAAAAGGCAGTAACCCATGCGCCGCGAAAACATGAGCTTGTATGACAAGTTGCTGTCGATCAGCTGGCCCTTCCTGTTGCTCATTACCATGACCGCCTGCGTCGGTTTCGTCTCTCTCTATTCCGCCGCCGGCGGCAACCTCGAGCCCTGGGCCGGGAAGCAGATGGTGCGTTTCGTGGTCGGCATGTGCGGGCTCATCATTACTGCCATGATCGATATCCGCATCTGGATGAAATTCGCTTATGTCATTTTCGGCTTCGTCGTCGTGCTGCTGATTTATGTCGATATCAAGGGCCATACCAGCATGGGCGCGCAGCGATGGATTGACCTCGGTTTCCTCCAGCTACAGCCGTCGGAGCCGATGAAGATCGCCATCGTGCTGGCGCTGGCGCGTTTCTTCCATGGCGCGACGGCGGAGGACGTCAAGAACCCGTTTTTCCTGATCGTTCCGCTCGGCATCCTTGCGCTGCCGGTGCTGCTGGTCATGATCCAGCCGGACCTTGGCACCGCGATATCGCTGATCGGCGCGGCAGGAGCAATGTTCTTCCTCGCGGGTGTTTCGTACTGGATGTTCCTTGTGGTTGCGGGGGCTGGAATCGCCGCCATGCCTGTATTGTGGCATCTGCTGCACGACTACCAGAAAAAGCGCGTCATGATCTTTCTTGATCCCGAAAGCGACCCGCTGGGGGCCGGTTACCACATTACCCAGTCGAAAATCGCGCTGGGATCGGGCGGTGTATTCGGTAAGGGTTTCCTGCATGGGACGCAAAGCCATTTGAACTTCCTGCCTGAAAAGCAGACCGACTTTATCTTTACCCTGTTTACAGAGGAATGGGGGCTGGTCGGCGGTCTTGCGCTATTCACGCTGCTGGGCCTGATTATCGCCTATGGCTACATCATGGCCTTCCGCTGCCAAAACCAGTTTGGGCGGCTGCTGGTGGCAGGGATTATCGTCAACTTTTCGCTTTATATTTTCATCAACACAGGTATGGTCATGGGACTTTTGCCGGTGGTGGGCGTGCCGCTGGCGCTGGTGTCGCATGGCGGCACCGTGATGCTCTCGGTGCTGTTCGGCTTTGGTCTTCTCATGTCCGCACATGTCCATCGTGACGTCAAATTCTCCCGCCGCGGTCTCGATGTCGTCTAGAAAACAAGAAAAAATGAAGAAAACAGCAGCTCAAGCCAAGAAAAAAGCACCAAAAACCCTTAAATCAGCGAAAAAACCGGCCAAAAAGCCCGCAAAACTGCTGGGAAGGGGCGAACCTGCGCCTGTACGCGTTGAAAACCTGCGAGGCCGCGCCAAATGCGTGATCGTTTGCGATCATGCTACCAACCGCGTACCGAAGGCGCTCGGCACCATGGGCCTTTCAAAAGCTGACCTGAAAAAACATATCGCCTGGGATCCCGGCACCGAAGACATCGGCTATTACCTGTCGAAAAAAATGGATGCGCCACTGGTGCTCGCCAATTACTCGCGCCTTGTTGTGGATCTCAACCGAGGCGAAGACGCGCCCGAATGCATGCGCGCGGAATCCGACCATATCCGCATTCCCGCGAATGAAGGCCTGAAAGCGGCGCAGAAAAAACAGCGCCTCGCCGAAATCTTCCGCCCCTATCACAAGGTGTTGGGCGCGCAGCTGAAACGCCATATCGACAAAGGCGTTGCGCCGCTGCTGCTGTCGCTGCACAGCTTTACGCCCGAAATGGACGGCTTCAAGCGTCCGTGGCATATCGGCGTGCTCTGGAACAAGGAAGAGGGTATTGCCAAGCGTCTGGTGGAATCCTTGCGCAAAAACAATCCTGACCTGCGCATCGGCGATAACGAGCCCTATTCGCTGAAGGCGTCGAACGTCACGAAAAACACCATCAGCACCCATGCCGAAAGCCGCGGCCTTCCCTATGTGATCGTCGAATTCAGACAAGATCTGGTAGGTACCAAGGCGGGCGCACGCAAATGGGCAGAAATTTTCCTGCAATCACTCGCGCCGGTCATCGCCGACCCCGAACTTTACCGCCTGAAAAAGCGCCAGAAGTAACCATAATACTGGTGTTTTCGCATAGGCTGAATCACGCACCGGAATCGCCGGAAACCCTTTAACCGCGCGAGTTTTCGCGTGATTCTCAATCGCGCTGTTGCTATAATTTCAGCATTAAACTACATAAGTAGCATCACAGAATGTAAGGGATGGTTTTCGTCATGAAATTCACCATTGATCGCGCCGATTTGCTCCGCTCCCTGAACCACGTCCATAGCGTGGTCGAACGCCGGAACACCATTCCAATTTTGGCAAACGTCCTGCTGCGCGCGGAAAAAGATTCGCTGTCGCTGACGACGACCGACATGGACCTCGAAATCGTTGAATCGGTTTCCGCCCATGCCTCTGCCCCCGGCGCGACGACCGTCCCCGCGCATACGCTCTACGACATCGTGCGCAAGTTGCCCGATGCATCGACTGTTGAATTCACGACCGGCGCCGGTGAAACGACGCTGCTGGTGAAGGCCGGAAAATCCACCTTCCGCCTTGGCTGCCTGCCGACGGAAGACTTCCCGAAAATGGGCTCGACCGAAAAATTCTCCTATAGCTTCTCCGTTCCCGCAGCCGACCTGCGCACGTTGATCGACCGCACGCGCTTTGCGATCTCGAACGAAGAAACCCGTTATTACCTGAACGGCATCTACCTGCATGCAGCCGAAAGCGACGGCGTATCGGTCCTGCGCGCTGTTGCGACCGACGGCCACCGCCTCGCACGCTTTGAAATGCCGCTGCCGGAAGGCGCAAAAGATATGCCGGGCGTGATTATCCCGCGCAAGGCGATCAACGAAATCCGCAAGCTGATTGACGAGGCTGGTGACAGCATCGAAATCGGCCTCTCCGACAACAAGCTGAAATTCACCTTCGACCACGTCACCATGACGACGAAGCTGATCGACGGCACCTTCCCCGATTACGAGCGCGTGATCCCCAAGAACAACGACAAGTTCCTGGAAGTGAACCCTGCGGCATTCGCATCGGCTGTCGATCGCGTTTCCACGATTTCCTCCGAAAAATCCCGCGCGGTGAAGCTGACGCTGAACGGCAAGACGATGACCCTCTCGGCGAATTCGCCCGATAGCGGCTCCGCTTCCGAAGAAATCGAAGTGCGCTTCAATTCCGGCGCGATGGAAATCGGCTTCAACTCCGCTTACCTGATGGATGTGACGCGCCAGATCGAAGGCGAAGGCTGCCGCATTTCGCTGTCCGACCCCGCATCGCCGACGATTATTCAGGATATCGCCGACAATTCGTCGCTCTACGTCCTGATGCCGATGCGCGTCTAACAGACAACATGTTTTAGAAAAACGGGCATCCTGTTACACAGGTGCCCGTTTTTTTATGCACACATGCTGGCTTTCGGCTGTAAAAAGCCATATAAAATATATGGAACGAAAGCGTCGCCCGTGCCCTTGCTCCTGCAAAAACTCAACCTGACCCATTTCCGCGGCTATGAAACGCTGCGCCTTGATCTTGGCGGCGCGCGCATGGCGGTTTTCACCGGCGCGAACGGCGCTGGCAAGACGAATATCCTCGAAGCCGTCAGCCTGCTGATCCCGGGCAAGGGCTTGCGGGGTGCGGACCTGTTGGAGATGAAAAACCGCGGCGCGGGGGCTGAAGACCTCTGGGCGGTATCCGCCGAAGTCGAAACGGCATCCGGCCTCAATGTGCGGCTCGGCACCGGTCTTGACCGCGATTTCAAGCGGCGCGTGGTGCGCATTCAGGGCAAGGAAGCAAAAGCGCAGAATGAATTGTCATCCTTCGTTTCCTGCGTCTGGCTGACGCCGCAGATGGACAGGTTGTTTCTGGAAGGCGCATCGTCGCGCCGCAAGTTTTTCGATCGTCTTGTTTATGCGTTCGAACCAGGCCATATCACGCGCCTTAATCACTACGACACGAATTTGCGCGAACGCCTGAAACTGCTGACCGAACATCGCCACAGCGATCCGCGCTGGCTCGATGCCCTGGAAACACAATTGGCGGCGGATGCCGTCTGCATCGCATCATCGCGGCTCAACCTCCTCTCCCGCCTTGCGCATTATGTGTCGCAGCTAGGCCAAGGGCGCACGTTGTTCCCGCTGCCCTATATTTCCCTCTCCGGCTGGACGGAAAGTGAAATCCAGCGCCAGCCCGCGCTCGCGGTGGAAGAGGCGTTGAAAGAACGCTTCAAACAATCGCGCGGTCTCGACGCGCATAGCGGGAAATCGCATGAAGGCATCCATCGCAGCGATTTCCTTGTGCGCTATGCGGCGAAGGATATGCCCGCCGACCAGTGCTCGACAGGCGAGCAAAAGGGACTGCTGCTGTCCATCGTCCTCGCCCATGCCCTGATGATGCGCGGTGAAAAAGGCTTCGTGCCGGTGCTGCTGCTGGATGAAGTCGCCGCACATCTCGATGACGCGCGCCGCGATGAGATATTTAATATTTTGTCCTCTCTCGACGGGCAGGTCTTTTTGACGGGCACGGATCCTGGCATTTTCAGCCAGCTGAAAAACACCGCGCGCTTCTATCATGTCGAAGGCGCAACCGTAACGGCGAAGCCGATGCTGGAGTCCGTTGCGAAATGATCCATACCGGCGCGGGCTTCCACGAATTCATGAGCGGCTGGGGATGGGTTTTCGCGTCGCTTATCGCGGCCGTTTTCTCGGCGGGTTTCTATCTCGTCAACCAGTACATGAAACAGCCGGGCCACCTGCTGGTGTTCTGGATGCGCGTCGTCATTGTCGCCGCGATGACGCCGATGATGCTCTATGTCGAATTGCCCACCGATCCGCGTTTTTATGTGGCGGTGCTGATAACGGTATTGGTTGGCACATTTTCCGACATCCGTATTTTCAACGCGAGCGCGATGTATGGGGGCGGTGTCGTCAGCCGCGTGCAGCCGGTCACGGTCTGGTGCGCCTTTCTGCTGTGGTTTTTCTTTGATCCCGGCCTGCTGATGAAATATGCCGAACGCCCGTGGAATACCGTTGCCATTCTCGCCGCGCTGATTGGCTGCGTCTACTTCGCCATGCGTCTCAATAAATGCGAAGTCACGAAGTCCGCGCTCATCTACACCGCGCCCGCGCTTGCGGGCTATACGCTCACGACGGTGCTGAACAAATACGCCATGGATCACGGCCCGCTCGAAGGCGCGGTGTATGGCTACATGTATGTGCAGTCTGTGATCGCCGTGTTCCTCATCGGCGGCTATACGCTCTATCGCGGCATCGGCCCTGCGACAACAGTCAGCTGGGTGAACACGAAAATGCTGAAAGCCGTGCTGTTGCTCTCGGCCGCATGGCTCTGCCACATGATCTTCAAGAATTACGCCATGGCCTTCACGCCCAACCCGTCCTATCAGGCCGCGATCAACCTCAGCACCCCCGTTTTTATCGCCCTTTTCTACGTGGCTGCGAAGCACAAGGAAGAGGCTGCGGTATGGCCGGGAATGGGCATTGTCGCCTGCGCCGTGCTGCTGGCGCTGGCCTCTACGCGCTAAAAAACGGCCTTTACGGACACCCGTTCAGACACTGGATTCTGTAAATTCACAAGTGCCTGAAAACAGGCGGTTTTTCGGGGTGTTTTTTTAGGCCTAAAATACTGATTTCAGAGAATTTTTTGCGCCTCTTTTTACTCCAAATTTCTGTCCTATTTTGCTATATTACTGGTGTATAATTCCAAAGACATGACAAGGGAAAATGACATGACCGAACCGGCGAAAAAGTCCGACAAGCAGATCGCTGTCGACGACTACGGCGCGGATTCAATCAAGGTCCTGAAGGGCCTCGACGCGGTGCGCAAGCGCCCCGGCATGTATATCGGCGACACCGATGACGGTACCGGCCTGCACCACATGGTCTACGAAGTCGTCGACAACTCGATCGACGAAGCGCTGGCCGGCCATTGCGACGGCGTGGATGTCACGATGAACGCCGACGGCTCCATCACCGTGCGCGATAACGGCCGCGGCATTCCCGTTGAAATCCACAAGGGCGAAGGCGTCTCGGCCGCCGAGGTCATCATGACCCAGCTGCACGCTGGCGGTAAATTCGACCAGAACTCCTATAAAGTTTCCGGCGGCCTGCACGGCGTTGGTGTTTCCGTCGTCAACGCGCTGTCGAAAACGCTCGACCTGCGCATCTGGCGCGACGGCAAGGTCTGGGAAATGCGCTTCACGCATGGCGTGGCGGATGCGCCGCTGAAGCCCGTCGGCACCTGCGATCCCGAACAGACCGGCACGGAAATCACTTTCCTGCCCTCGACCGAAACTTTCACGATGATCGAGTTCAACTTCACGACGCTCGAACACCGCCTGCGCGAACTTGCGTTTCTGAACTCCGGCGTGCGCCTGACGCTGATCGATAACCGCAAGGCTGAATCGAAGAAAAGCGAATTCATCTATGACGGCGGGTTGATTGCCTTCGCCAACTTCCTCAACCGCGCGAAGAACGTGCTGCACAAGCCCACCATCTATGTGAAGGGCGAACAGGGCGGCATCACGGTCGAAGCGGCGATTGAATGGACGGATGCCTATCACGAAGACACCGTCTGCTTTACCAACAACATCCCGCAGCGGGACGGCGGCACGCACTTGTCGGGCTTCCGCGGCGCGCTGACGCGCACGATCAACAACTATGCCGAACGCTCCGGCATCGCGAAAAAAGAAAAAGTCGAGCTGACCGGCGAAGACATGCGCGAAGGCATGACCTGCGTTCTGTCGGTCAAGGTTCCCGATCCCAAATTCTCCAGCCAGACAAAAGACAAGCTGGTATCGTCCGAAGTGAAGCCGGTTGTTGAGTCTGTTCTTGGCGAAAAACTCGCCGAATGGTTCGAGGAAAACCCGCAAGACGCCAAGAAAATCGCCGCAAAGATTATCGAGGCCGCCACGGCCCGCGAAGCCGCGCGCAAGGCTCGCGACCTGACGCGCCGCAAGGGTCTGCTTGATATCTCGTCCCTGCCCGGCAAACTGGCCGACTGCTCTGAAAAAGATCCCGCCCTCTCCGAAATCTTCATCGTCGAGGGTGATTCGGCAGGTGGTTCGGCGAAACAGGCGCGCAACCGCCAGAACCAGGCGATACTCCCCTTGCGCGGTAAAATTCTGAACGTGGAACGCGCGCGGTTTGACCGCATGCTGAACTCCGCCGAAATCGGCACGCTCATCACCGCGCTTGGCACGGGCATCGGGCGCGAGGAATTCAAGATCGATGACCTACGCTACCACAAAATCATCATCATGACCGACGCCGACGTCGACGGGTCCCACATCAGAACCTTGCTGCTGACATTCTTCTACCGTCAGATGCATGAAATCATTACGCGCGGGCATCTCTATATCGCGCAGCCGCCGCTGTATAAAGTCAAGCGCGGCAAGGCCGAGCGTTATATCAAGGCTTCGCGTTCTCCCGCACCGTGCGCGGCGTCGAAACCCGCATCGAAATCACCGTAGACCAGCTGAACTCCCATGACGGCCAGCGTCTCGGCAAGAGCACGGAAGTTTTCACCGAATTCTTCAACGGCCTCGGCGCGCTGCAGGGCGGCGACAAGGATATCCCGATTTACGGGCCGTATGATCTTTACACCAAGGTGATTGAAGCCTCCAAAAAAGGCCTCGGCATCCAGCGCTACAAGGGTCTTGGTGAAATGAACCCCGAACAGCTCTGGGAAACCACGCTCGACCCCTCCATCCGCTCGCTCCTGCAGGTGAAGGTCGACAAGGAAGACATGGCGTCCGAAATCTTCTCGACCCTCATGGGCGATATTGTGGAGCCCCGCCGCGACTTCATTCAGGAACACGCGCTGGAAGTGACGAATATCGATACCTAAAGCCCACAGCGAAACAAAGAAAAAGCCCCGACCAGAACTGGTGCGGGGCTTTTTTCTTGGCTGAGCGTCTTTATCAGGCCGCAGCGGACTTCTTCTTCTCCGCCGATACCGGCAATGCCTTCGCCTCGCCGCGCATGAAATGCTTGCGGCAGAGCGAGGTGTACATTTCATTGCCGCCGATCGCGATCTGCTGGCCGGCGGTCTGCATGTCGCCCTTGGGTGTCAGGCGGGCGGTCATGGTCGCTTTCTTGCCGCACCAGCAGATCGCCTTGATTTCCTCGATATTGTCGGCGAAGCGCAGCAGCGCTTCCGATCCCGTGAACAGCTTGCCCATGAAATCGGTCTTCAGGCCATAGCACATCACGGGGATTTTCAGGTCATCCACCACGCGGGCGCATTGGAAAACCTGCTCTTCCGACAGAAACTGCGATTCATCGACAAACAGGATATCGACCCGTTTGTCCTTGTGCATGTCGTCGACGAAAGCAAAGATATCGGTCGTCTTGTCAAAGGTATAGGCTGGGCAGTCGAGGCCCAGGCGCGACGAGATTTTCGCCGCGCCTGCGCGTGTGTCCAGTTGCGCAGTCATCGCAACCGGGTTCATGCCTCGCTCGAAGTAGTTGTATTGGGCTTGCAGAAGTTGCGTCGATTTGCCTGAATTCATGGCGGCATATTTGAAGTAAAGCGATGCCATCGACGGTCTCCCTTTAATAATTCGCTTCGGTGATATTTTTTTATTCTTTGGAAGTCTGGATACTAGCCAAGATCGCTGAATCGCGCCAGAGCGAAAAGTGCCGATTTCAAAAAACGAAATAAATTTGCGCGCGCCGCAAAACGCGCAGCAAGACTCTGATGAAGCAGATTATTTATCGAGCGGTTTCTTATACGTCTTGAAAATCTGGAAACTGCTGCGGATGTCGGAGTATTCCGAGATCATCATGCCCGTGCGGCACATGTCGGTATAGGCCGCAAAACCGCCGCCGATTTTCGACGGCTGAATCGAATTGCGGGGCAGGTGGTTGACGATCACGGGCGCGCCGGTTTTTTCATCGCGGCGTAGCTTAGCGTTGAACACGTCGTCGAAGGGGATCAGCGAGGTGCCAAGGCCGTCCGCGACGCTATTGCCGAACACGGCGGCGAAATAGAGCTGGTTGTCGAACAGCAGCAGGCTGCCGCCGCTGGAATTGGTGTAATTGCCCATCTTCGGCACTTCGCTGGCGCGCATCACGACGCCGCGATAGCTCCAGTTTGCGCCATGGTCGATCGAGGCCAGCATGATGATGCGGTCCGGCAGGCTGGACGCGGTTGTGAAGGCCGACAGCGTCATGAACAGCGTCTTCTGCTTTGTCATGTAAACAACGCTGGGGCGCGCGTAAAACACGACATCAGCAAGCTCGGGGCTCAGCTCCGACAGGCGGTGCTCGGCGAGGCTCGCGAAGGGCTCCGGCGGCCATTTCGTATTGGGGGCAAACACCCAGCGTTCGTCGCTCCAGTTACTGTCCGGGCGCGTCGCGGTTTTCGCGACGATCAGGCTGTAATAACGCGCGGTTTTCTCGTCGCCGTTCCAGAAATAGCGGTAGGCGAACAGTTTCCATTCGCGACCGGGATCGTCGGGGTCATAAACGATAGACGGCGTTTCATAGCGCCAGATGCCGCGGTTGAGGGGCGGGTCGCCTTTGAACATGCCGGGCACGTCGGCGTCTTCCTTCGGCGCGAATCCCGCGCCGGAAATGGTCATCCAGGAGCGGCAGGGCGCGGTTGCGCGCTCGAGACTGACTTCGGCGGCAAGCTGCGGCTTTTCGTTGATGGTGACGATGCTGGTGGTCGTATGTGCCATGATCGCGGTCTTGCCGTCGGACGCGACGCTGGGGTCCAGCATGCCGCGTGCGTTCTGCGCAAGGCCCGGAAAGGCGATCGGCTCCACCTTGTCGGCGACGATGCCCAGCGTGAGGAAGAAGTGCAGGCTGTACGGCACCGCGAAAAGAAAGAAAGCGGTTCCCATCACGACCACGGCCTTGTAGGCCCAGGGAAGCATGGAAAAGATTTCTGGAAGCGTCTTGCCGTAAATTTTCATCGTTGCCCTGCCCTGTCGATTTTCGCTTACGCGGCCGGCAGATCCAATTCGAGGATCGCCATGTTGAAGTCGTAGGAGACATCGCCTTCGTCATCATCACGGTAAATGATGCCGATAAACTCCCCGGCCAGCGTGACCTCGACGGAATCTTTGGCTTCCTTGCGGGGGGCCAGCGCGAGCTGCTTGTTGCCGAATTTCTCCTGCAGGTATTTTTGCAGGCGGATGATTTCTGATTTTTCCATGATGTTGTCTCTCTGCTGGCGGCTTTGGGGGATACTTGTCCTGCCGATATTCTAGCTGCATCCGGGTTTGAATTAAATAAGCGGTTGGCAGATAAAGATAGTGAGTAGATATTATGTTAAAAATAAGGCGTTTTATTGACATAAACGGTCAAAACGGATAGCCTTCGCCAAAAGGAAACACCGCGATATGGCATCCATTCCCGCATCCGATGCAAAGGACGACGCAGACGCGCTTGGCGCGCTGTATGACGCCGTGCGTTCGGGCGATGGCGCGGCATTCCATACCCGCTTTCTAGCGCTGTCCTCTCCCCCGCTGCTGCCAATCCTGCTGGCGACCATCGATCACCGCCAGCCCGCGATTGCCGCCTACGTCATCTCTCAGTCGAAGAAAAAGATGGGGGCGGAGGAATGGGCTGAAGCCGCAGCGCATGCCATGGAACATGCGATCAATTCCGGCCAGAAAGAAATCCTCAAGCACCTGCTCGACCAGGGCGCGCCAGCGGATGCACGCTTCGCCTGGGTCGCGGCGGCGAAGCATGACAACGTCGAGATGCTGGAACAGTTGGCGGAAAAAGCTGCGCCGCAAAACCTCAACATTGAATCAGGCCGCGCGAAAGAGGCGTTCAACGCCGCCGTCGCCGCCGGAAAATTCAACAGCGCCGAATGGCTCGCCAATCACGCAAAATCGCATATGGATGCGAAAGACATGCAGAAGGCGGCCAGCACCGCGATGGCCGCGCAGGATGAAAACGCCGCGATGTGGCTGATCGGCAAGGCGGAGCAAAAACTGAAACCTGGCGATGACGCGCTGCGCCGCATTTATAACACGCTCATGAACGACGCGATCCATGCCGAATTCCTGCCCGGCATCGATTATCTCTACGGAAAGGCGCAAAATAGCTATGCGACAGCGCTTGCCGCGACCGCGCATGGCGACCGTTTCAAAAGCTTTACGCATATCATGGCGATGGCCGAAAAAGCCGGCGTTACGATTGAAAAAACCGATTTGCAT
This sequence comes from Alphaproteobacteria bacterium, assembly GCA_029266795.1. Lineage (GTDB taxonomy): Bacteria > Pseudomonadota > Alphaproteobacteria > Micavibrionales > UBA2020 > JAPWJZ01. Next base: position 15,799 of record JAQSWE010000042.1, read on the forward strand.
ACGACGCTGATGATCGCGGCAGACCACGGCTCGGTGCAGGTCACGCGCGCGCTGGTCGAACTGGGCGTCGATATCAGCGTCCACAATCAGGGCGCGCTGCGCAAGGCAATCGATAACTATACCCGCGACGGTTTTGAACCGATCCAGTTCATGCTGGAACATGGCGCCGATCCTGTCTATGCGCTGTCCCGCGCGGCAGAAAAATTCCCGA
>JAQSWE010000272.1 GCA_029266795.1 Alphaproteobacteria bacterium
CAGCGAAGACCGCGCCCGCGTCTGCGCGCCGAACGAGTTGGGCGAATTGTGGTGCCGCGGCGGCACGGTGACGCTCGGCTATCTTGGCATGGACGACAAGACGCGCGACAGCCTCGTGCAGAGCCCTGTGCATCCGTATCCCGCGCTGTTCTGGCGCACCGGCGATTTCGGTTTTTACGATGAAAAAGGCGTGCTGCATTACCGCGGCCGCCGCGACCATATGGTAAAGGTCAAGGGTTTCCGCATTGAATTGGGCGAGATTGAAAACGCGCTGTCGCAATTTGCGGCGCTGGATGAATTCGCCGTGGTCGCCGTGCCGGATGCCAAATACGGCAACCGCCTTTATTGCCATTTCGCCGCGTTGAAAGGGCAGGGGGTGCGCGAAGATGAATTGCGCGGCTTCCTTGCCAAGAAGCTGCCGGATTACATGATCCCGTTCGCCTTTGAATGCTGGGAAACATTGCCCAAGACCTCATCGGGCAAGGTGGATCGCGTGTTGCTGGCGGAAAATTCGGCGGCGGAACTCAAGAAAGCTGTTTGATGATATCCGCGACATCCGCGAAAGCGGGATCGGCGGATGCCACCGGTTCTTGGCCGAATACGGTCGAGAACACGGCGGCGAAGACGGGATCGGTCGTCTGCAATTCACCGGTCAGCGCAAAGGACGCCGCAAAGGCAGGGTCGATTTCGGCCATCATGCGCAGGTAAATATCGAGGCATCCGCCCTTGCCAGCCAGATGATGCTGGAACTGCGGCGGGAATGCATCGAGCGGTACAGGTTTTTCGGTTGGAGGGTCAACCCTTTGGGATTTGACGACGCGGTCATAATACGGGACGTCCCCGTCATAATCGGTGGTGAAGGCTTTGCCGGCGTCCTGCCATGCCCGCATGCTGTCGGCGTAGCGAATGCCGAGGCTATCGGACAGGCTTTTCATGGCGGGCTCGGGTTCGCTCCGGAACATCGTGCTGTCCATGACGATCGCATCGGGCGTTGCGGTGAAATGCTGGTACAGCGCCTCCCAGCCCGTGATGCGGCAGGCGAAAATGCGCGCCAGCACCGTGTCGAAACCGGCAAGGCTGGCATCGGCATTTTGCAGTCTTTCTTTGGTCGCGGCCCAGTTTTTATCGCCGACGCTTGTCGCCAGCGTATCAAGGCTGGTGTATCCCGCATCCTTGGCAATCTCTTCCGAGATATGCAGCAGTACTGGAATTTGCATCACGCGGTCACGGTGGATTTTCTGGTCGCGCGTGAACAGCATGCGGTAAAGCGCGCCCTGCCGCGAAAAATCATCGCCTTCGGCCAGCGCCTGTTGCAACGCCGCGCCGTCGGTATAACCGCTATCGTGCGCAAAGCTGTCGAGTTCGCCCGCATCGCCATGCCGCACCATCATTTTGAACAGGGAATGCAGGGTCAGCAGCGGATTGCGGATCAGGAAAATATGGCCTTCGCACAGGTCGCGCCAGCGCAGCCACGCAGCGCCCGGCGGAATGTAATCGGCGACGTTCTTGACCAGTGCGGTGACCTTGCCGTCATGCCCGTCAAGGCGGTCAAGAATATATTGATAGGTCTTTTCCTCGCGCGCGGCGTCATCGTAAATCGCGAAGGGGTCGTTCACCTGCAGCTGAATATCGGGGCTGCCGGAAAGCGCGCGTTCCAGCGCCGTGGAACTGCTGCGCGCGGGCGCCAGCAGCGATATCAGCCGCAAGCCCGATTTTTTCCGCCGCATCAATTCGGCATAAGCTTCACCTGACAAAATCAACCCCTTTAAAGGAACAATACCATGAATACCGAAGACAAAATGATCGAGGCCAACGAAAACGAAAACCGCCGCGCCCTGATACGGCAGATGTTCAAGCGTATGAAGCAGTACATCGCGCGCTGGGGCGTGCATCCCAGCTGGTGCCGCCTTGTGGCCAGCCCCCAGATTTACACCGATCTCGAAGACCGCCTTGCGAAGCTTGTGGGTACGGAAGCGACCCTGATTTTGCCGACCGTCACGCTGATTTCAATCGGCATCATCCCTGCCCTGATTGGCAAGACGGGCGTCATGTTCCTCGATAAATCCGGCCACGAAACCATGTATGAAGGCTGCAAGATCGCCCGTGATTCCGGTGCGACGCTGAAAAGCTTCAAGCAGGGCGATTTCGCGACGCTTGAAAAACTGCTGATCGAGCATAAAGACAACCCGCGCAAGATGATCCTTGTCGACGGCGTCTACAGCATGACGGGCGATTACGCCGATATCAAGTCGCTGCAGGCTTTGGCGAAAAAATACGATGCGATCCTCTATATTGACGATGCGCATGGCTTCGGTGTCGTCGGCGAAAATCCCGATGACAACAATCCCTTCGGCTACAAAGGCAACGGCATCGTGAAATACGCGGGCTGCGACTACGAAAACATCCTTTATGTCGGGGGCTGCTCCAAGGCCTATTCCTCGCTCGCGGCCTTTATCGCCTGCTCCAAAAAGATGAAGACCTTTCTGCAGGCCTTCGCGACCCCCTACGACCTCTCCGGCCCATGCCCCACCGCATCGCTCGCGACGCTGTGGAAAGGCCTGGATGTGAACGAGGAACGCGGCGACACCTACCGCAAGAAACTCTGGGACCTGACCCATCGCGGCATCAATGGCCTGCGCCAGCTGGGCTTCGAGGTTGTGAACACGTCGGGCTTCCCGATCGTCTCGGTCAAGATCGGCGACACCGAAAAACTCATCGAAACCGCCAATTTCATGTTCGATGAGGGCGTGATGGCGACCATCTGCCCCTATCCGATGGTCATCAAGGGCGAGGAAGTCCACCGCCTGACTTTCACCGCCGCGAACTCGTCAGAAGACGTCACAAAACTTCTGGATTGCTTCTCGCAGATGAAAAAGATGCTCTAATCCAGAAAAAATTACATAAAATGAACGCCCAAGAGCTTGAAACGACAAGGCTTTTGGGCGTTTTACATTTTAATGCGATATTAAACTTCTTTCCCTATTATTAAAGATACCGCCCGGACTATTTGAATCTGGGGTTTTATGCTGTCGCGGGTTCGATTCTTGTACCGTTTTGCGCCAGCCATGCTTTAATAAATCTCCGTATTTAGGTGATTTTCTAATCAAAGGGGTATGTCATGGTTTTGGTGGTGGGTACGAGCGCAAATGACGGCCCGAACGATCCTGAAAAGACAATGATCGGCTCCAATGGCCAGGATACCATCGACGGGTTGTCCGGCAACGATTGGATCCAGACCCTGGGCGGCAATGACACCCTGATCGGTAGCCAGGGTAACGACGCGCTCTGGTCTGGCACAGGCGCCGACACCATGATAGGCGGTACGGGAACCGATGGCGACGACGAGTTCGGCCGCGATACCTACCACGTCGACAATGCCGGCGATGTGATCATCGAATACGCAGGCGAAGGCACCGACCGCGTCCACGCCTACATTACCTACAACATGGCGACGAACGCCGTGAACGTTGAAAACCTGCGCCTCGTGGGTTTTTCCACCGGCCTCAATGCGACCGGTAACGCCCTGAACAACACGCTGGAAGGCAACCGCGAAAAAAATACGCTGATAGGCGGCACCGGCAACGACAGCTACATCATTTATAACGAAACCGATGCCGCAAAAAAAGACGTCATCATCGAGAACGCGGGCGAGGGTTCGGACACTTGGATCGTCAATTTCAGCTACATTCTTGAACCGCCGTCGTTCAACGTGGAAAACATCACGCTGACCGGAAACAAGCTGATCAACGCCACCGGCAATATCGTCGATAACACGCTGACCGGCAACAGCGCGAAAAACACCCTGACGGGCCTTGCGGGCAACGACACCTATGTCATCCAGGATTTGACGGACGTCATCAAGGAAAACGCGGGCGAAGGTAACGATACTGTCGTGATCAAGGATGTCACCTACAGCATCGCGGCGCAGCTGAACCTTGAAAACATCAGCTTGACCGGCACCGCTTCCGTGAACGCCACAGGCAATACCGGCAGCAACGTCCTGATCGGCAATACCGGCAGCAACACGCTCGACGGCCTGGGCGGCGCCGACGTGATGATCGGCTTCAAGGGGAACGACGTCTACATCGTCGATAACCTGGGCGACACGGTCGGCGACGGCGGCGGCACCGACGCCGGCGGCATCGACGAAGTGCGCGCCAGCGTAAGTTACACACTGGTCGTCGATCTCGAGAATATTACCCTGACTGGCGGGGCCAATATCAACGGCACGGGCAACGATCTCCTCAACACCCTGACGGGCAATATCGGCCTCAACACGCTCACCGGCGGCCTGGGAGATGATTATTACTATGTTCAGAATACAGGCGACGTCATTTCCGAGCAGGCGGGCGAGGGAACCGAGCGCGCGTTCACCACGGTGAATTTCAATATGGATACGAATGCGGACCAGGTCGAGATCTTGACGCTGCTGGGCACGCTCGGCATCAACGGTACCGGTAATGGTCTGGATAACACGATCACTGGCAACAGCGGCGTCAACGTTATTTTTGGCCGCGGCGGCGAAGATACTATCTACGGCAATGCCGGCAACGACGTCATCCATGGCGAGGCGCAGACTGATACCCTATTCGGCGATGCAGGGAATGACACGATGTTCGGCGGCGACGGCGACGATTTCACGATCGCAGGTGGCGTGGGCAACGATATCCTGAATGGCGGCAATGGCAATGACGGCCTAAAAGGTGGTACGGGTACCGACACGTTCCTTGGCGGGCTTGGCGACGACTCGTTCGAGGTTACGGACCTGAACGAAAAAATAACGGAGTTTATCGGCGAAGGCTCCGATACTGTCGTCACCAACTTGAAGTCATTCACGCTTGCGCCCGTGACCGCGACGCAGGAACTGGAAAACCTTGCACTTTACGGCTCCGCGATCGTTGGCATCGGAAACGAGATCGGCAACTTCATCGGGGGTGCCGGTGGCAGCAACACCCTCATGGGCATGGCGGGCAACGACATCATAGCAGAAGACATCCCGGGCGCTGCAGGAAACGACACCCTTGACGGCGGGACCGGTGTCGACATCCTGCGCGGCGGTATCGGGAATGACGTTTATTTTGTGG
>JAQSWE010000043.1 GCA_029266795.1 Alphaproteobacteria bacterium
GACCGTCCCGATGCAAACAACTGGTCTCAGGTCTGGACCATGCTGCCCGACGGATCGCAACCAAAATGCCTGACCTGCGGGCCTGAATATTCAAAGCTGCATAACGGTAATCCGGCCTGGCATCCGTCGGGCGAATATATCGTCTATCAATCGCTTGATGAAAAAATCAAGAAACCGTTCTGGGGCGGGCTGTATCACCTATACACGAGCCCCGGCGCGGGCGTGAATAATAACCTGATGATTGTCACCGTCGATGGAGCGCAGCATTGGCAGCTGACGAACCTCGGCAAAGGCAAGGGTGTGCTACATCCGCATTTCTCGCATGACGGCAAACGGCTTCTGTGGGCGGAGATGACCAGCACAAGTCCCCTGCCGACAGGGCAATGGGTGATGCGCCTTGCAGATTTCAAACTGCGTGACGGGGTACCGTTTCTTGACAATATCCGTACGCTGCAGCCCGGCGACATGCAGTTCTATGAAACCCACAGTTTTTCGCCGGACGATACCGAGATTTTATTCACGGGCAAAAGCGGCAGCGGCAATTTTGATATCTATAAATACGCCATTGCAACGCAGGAACTGGCGGCGCTGACAGATGTGTCCGAAAATTTCTGGGACGAGCATGCGCAATTCTCGCCCGACGGCAAAAAGATTTTATGGATAAGCAGCAAGGAGAACGACGGATCGCAAAAGGGCGCTTTCGTCAAAACCGACTGGTGGATCATGGATGCCGAGGGCCGCAACAAGCGGCGCCTGACTTTCTTCAACAAGAAGGGGTCGCAGGAATATATCAAGGGCAAGGCGATTGCCGCGGATACCTCATGGAGCCCTGACGGTAAAAAAGCCATCGGTTACTTGCAGGATAATTCCAGCGCGGAAAAGCCCGGTCATATCGTGAGATTCAGCGTGCCGTGATCAGCCGAAAGTTTTTTCCCAGTTCGCCTTCAGCGCCTTGTCGACATCCTGCATCGTGACCTTCACGCCCAATTTGGCGAGCGAGGTCACGCCATGTTCGGTGATGCCGCAGGGAACGATGCCGTTGTAATGCGACAGGTCAGGGTTCACGTTGAGCGCGATGCCGTGATAGCTGACCCATTTGCGCACGCGTACGCCGATGGCCGCGATTTTCGCTTCGCCCTTGCCGCCGTGGTTCTTCATGTTGATCCAGACGCCAATGCGTCCCTCGCGCCGTTCGCCTTCCACATCCCATGTTTTGAGCGTGTCGATCATCCAGCCTTCGAGCCTGTTGATGTAGTCGCGCAGGTCGGGATTGCGTTTCTGGAGATCGAGCATCACATAGGCGATGCGCTGGCCGGGGCCATGATAAGTATATTCGCCGCCGCGCCCCGCGCTGTAGACGGGAAAGCGCGGGTTCAGCATGTCGGTCTGCTTCGCACTGGTGCCGGCCGTGTAGACGGGCGGATGTTCGAGCAGCCAGACATATTCGTTTTCCGCCTTGTCGCGGATCAGGCCCGCTTTCGCCTCCATAAAGGCAAGCGCGCGGTCATAGGGGACAGGACGGTCTTCGGATTGCCAATCAACCTTGAAAACGGTTTTTTTAGGTGCGGTTGTTTTGGTCGCCGCTTTTTGCGCGATCGCCATTTAAAATCTCTTTCAGTGCTAAAATTTGATGCCCATAACATAATCCAAGCCCCAATTCTTGGGAAGCCCCCTTGACTCGAGTGGCTATGCTATTTACAAAAATAAGGTCTCATTTCTATAAATTGTTGGTTTTTTACAATATTCTGTAAAGCCAAGTGCCTGTTGCGGGAGGAAATCTATGTTCAGAAAAATCTTCAACAAGGCCGCCGATTCCTTTGACCAGGTCGACCAAATGGTGACGCGCAAGCTGCCCATCCCCGATCTGGAGAACACCGACAAGAACATCCAGTTCACCGCCACCCGCGGCAAATACGGGCATTGGACCATCACCAGCAAGCACAACCTGCGCAACGTCACCTATGGGCTGCAGCAGATCAGCCATGCCTATCAGGCTGCCTGCGAGAAACATGCGGGCCGCAAGCCGGGCGACGATATGGAGATGAATTTCGACACCGCATACCTGATTCTGAAAGATATGGAAGAATCGCTGCTGAAATACCGCGCGACCCCGCCCGGCGAAGAGCCGAAGCACCATTTCATGGCCGCCTACCGCCTGCTGCCGGAGAAATTCCGCGAAGGCCTCGATGACCTGTATTTCTCCCGCACGGAGAAAAAAGGCCAGATTCTCACGTCAAAATCGGTCGCGCCGGTGGCACAGCCCGCCGCCAAGCCTAAAACCGGCCCCCAAAGCCCCGGCCGCCCGAATTAAGCCTTTAAAAGCTGCACTTGACGGTCGATAGCCCTATCTGATATTGCAATACGGTAATAAATACTACCCTTACGCGGTCGTGGCGGAATTGGTAGACGCACTACCTTGAGGTGGTAGCGGGGCGACCCGTGAAAGTTCGAGTCTTTTCGACCGCACCATTCCCCCTTGGCGCTGCTTTGGCAGCCCGGGGGGATTTCTTTTTAACCACCACCGACGCCTGAAACGCCTAACCCATTTCAATCCCTTTCTTATCAAAACCATGCTACCCTTTCTTCGGGGTTTGGCATCCGCCGTCACCACCCTTTCCCGGGAGATCATTTATGGTTCTAAAAAAAGACAAACTGTATCAGGACGCGCTGGATTACCACCGCAGCCCGAACGGACCCGGCAAGATCTCTATCACACCGACCAAGAACCTGGTCTCGCAGCGGGACCTGTCGCTGGCCTATTCGCCGGGCGTTGCAGCACCCTGCCTTGAAATCGCGGCGGACCCGTCGAAGGCATCCGACTATACCGCGCGCGGCAACCTTGTCGCGGTCATCACCAATGGCACCGCCGTGCTGGGTCTCGGCGATATCGGCCCTCTGGCGGCAAAGCCAGTGATGGAGGGCAAGGCCGTCCTGTTCAAGAAATTCGCCGGCATCGATGCGATCGACATCGAGATCGATTCCAAGAACACCGACCAGCTGGTCGAAATCATCGCCGCGTTGGAGCCGTCCTTTGGCGGCGTCAACCTTGAAGACATCAAGTCGCCGGAATGTTTCGAGATCGAGCGCAGATTAAAAGAGCGCATGAAGATCCCCGTATTCCATGACGACCAGCACGGCACCGCGATCATCGTGGGCGCAGCCTTCGTCAACTGGCTGAAGCTCGCCAAGCGCAACATGAAGGACGTGAAGCTTGTCACCTCCGGCGCGGGCGCGGCCGCCATGGCTTGCGTACACCTGCTGGTGGCGCTGGGCCTGCCGAAAAAGAACATCATCCTGACCGACCGCGAAGGCGTGGTCTGGAAGGGCCGCAATACCCATATGGACGAGGAAAAAAAGCAATACGCCGTCGAAACCAAGGCACGTACGCTGACCGAAGTCATCAAGGGCGCAGACGTATTCCTCGGCCTCTCCGCACCTGGCGTGCTGACAGGCGCGATGGTCAAGACGATGGCGGATGCGCCACTGATCATGGCGCTTGCAAACCCCACACCCGAAATCATGCCCGAAGAAGCGCGCGCGGCGAAACCGAATGCCGTCATTTGCACGGGTCGGTCGGATTACACCAACCAGGCGAACAACGCTTTGTGCTTCCCCTTTATCTTCCGCGGCGCGCTGGATGTGGGCGCGACGACGATCAACGAGGCGATGAAACTCGCCTGCGTCAATGCCATTGCCGAGCTCGCGCATGAAGAACCGACCGCCGAAGTGGCTGCGCTCTATGGCGACATTCCTTTAAGCTTCGGCCCCGAATACCTGATTCCGAAACCTTGCAGACGATCGTTGACGAAGAACTGGCGAAACCGATCCTGATCGGGCGCGAGGATGTCATTCTCAGCCGCATCAAGAAGCTGGGCCTGCGCCTGAAAAAGAATGTGCATTTCGACCTCGTCAACCCCGAGATGGACCCGCGCTATAACGACTACTGGACCACCTATCACAAGATCATGCAGCGCAAGGGCGTGACGCCCGCGATTGCAAAACAGATGGTACGTACGCGCAATTCCGTGATCGCCGCGCTGATGGTGGAAAAGGACGAGGCGGATGCGCTGATCTGCGGCACGATTGGCCGCTATGACCGCCATTACAAATATATCACCGATGTGCTGGGCCATGCGGCGGGCAACGAGACCTATGCCTCGCTTGCCGTGATGATCATCAACAAGGGTACGTTTTTCCTCTGCGACCCGTTCGTTAACCCGAATCCGACGGCGGAACAGCTTTGCGACATGACCCTGATGGCGGCGGAAGAAGTGCGCCGCTTCGGCCTTGTGCCAAAAGTCGCGCTGCTGTCGCATTCCGATTTCGGCAGCGTCGAGCGTCCTGAAACGATCAAGATGCGGCAGGCAACGCAGTTGATTCGCGAGCGTGCGCCCGAGCTGGAAGTCGAGGGCGAAATGACCGGCTCCGCCGCGCTGGATGAAGGCATCCGCGAAATGATGTTCCCGAATTCGGAACTGAAGGGTCAGGCAAACCTCCTGATCATGCCGAATATTGATGCGGCCAACATCGTGTTCCACATGATGAAGACGCTGTCGGACGGCATCGCGGTTGGCCCGCTGCTGCTCGGCACGACGAAGCCCGCACATATCCTGATCCCGTCCGTTACCTCGCGCGGGATCGTGAATGCGGCGGCCTATGCTTCGGCCTGCGCGGATGTTGTTGTCGAAAAGCAGATTGCAAGATCGCGCGGCCTTAAAAAACCGGTAAAGGCAAAACCGAAAGCAAAACCCAAATCCGCCGCCAAGCGCAAGCGCGGCTGACGGGATGGAAGAGGACAACGAAAAAGAAGGGCTTGATATCGAAAACGCCCCCGAACAGCAGGCAGCACCCGATGATGAACATCAGGTGGGTTTGTCTGACGCGTTTATTTCCGAGATCCTCGAGCTGCTCGATAACCAATATACCGACCGTATTCAGGAACTGTGCCGTGACCTGTCGGCGCCGGATGCTGCCGAACTCCTGATCAAGGTATCGCCGTCGTCGCGCCACCAGCTGGTCGAAATCCTTGAAACCGTCATCCAGCCGGAAACCTTCTCCTATCTCGACCACGAGATGCTGAACGACCTGCTGGAACATATGTCGGGCGCGCATGTTGCCGCGATCGTGAACGAGCTGGAATCGGACGACGCCCTGCGCCTGATCGACGACTTGGACGAGGAACGCCGCCACGAGATCATGCGCCATCTGTCGCGAAAGGTGCGCGCAGGCGTCGAGGAGGGCTTGACCTTCCCCGAAGATTCCGCAGGCCGGATGATGCAGCGCGAGTTCGTCGCGATCCCGCAATTCTGGACGGTTGGCAAGATCGTGGATTACCTGCGCGCGGCATCCGATGCGCTGCCCGATAAATTCTATGACATCTTCATCGTCGATCCGATGCACCGCTTTGTCGGTGCGGTTACACTGTCGAGCGTACTCTGCGCACAGCGCGCAGTGAAGGTGGATACGCTGGTGAGCGACGAGCATGTGACCGTGCCGGTCGATATGGACCGCGAGCAGATCGCCTTCCAGTTCCGGCGCAAGGATTTGCTGTCCGCGCCCGTGGTCGACAGCGACAACCGTCTGATCGGCGTCATCACCGTCGACGACATCGTCGACGTTATCGACGAAGTCGCGCAGGAAGACTTCCTGAAGCTCGGCGGCGTCAGCGACAGCGACATCAACCGCAATGCGGTATCAACCGCCAAGGCACGTTCCAGCTGGCTGTTCATCAACCTGTTCACGGCCTTCCTTGCGTCATTCGTGATCGGCATGTTCGAAGCCTCGATTGAAAAAGTCGTCGCGCTGGCGGTGCTTATGCCGATCGTCGCCTCGATGGGCGGCAATGCCGGCACGCAGGCGCTCGCCGTTCTGGTGCGCGCGATTGCAACCAAAGAAGTATCGGCGACCAATGCGTGGCGCATCGTCGGCAAGGAATGCATGGTGGGCCTGCTGAACGGCATTGCCTTCGCGCTCATTCTGGGTGCCGCCGTCTGGTGGTGGTATGCCGATGCAAAGCTGGGCGCGGTCATCGCAGCCTCCATGGTGCTCAACCTGTTTGCGGCGGGTTTATTCGGCGCGCTGATTCCCGTGGCGCTTGCGCGATTCGGGCTGGACCCTGCCCCGTCGTCGGGCGTACTGCTGACCACCGTGACCGATGTGGTGGGATTCCTCGCATTCCTTGGGCTTGCGACCTTCTTTTTGCTCTAGAGAATCGGTTTGCATAATACATTTCAGCGTCCTATAGTCTTTGGATGCCAAACGACGTCAAAACATTCCTGATGTTCTGCGAAACCAACGATGCCGCCATGATGGCGCTCGAATTGCGTGAAAATCCCGCGCTGGTGAACGCAAAGGACGAGCACGGCACCCCTGCCCTGCACCTCGCCGTGCAATGGGCAAGCCTCGAAGCCATCGACGTATTGCTGAAACACGATGTGGACGTCACCGCAACAGATGAACATGGCGCGAAGGCTGCCGATATGGCGGTCCGGCTGAATTACGCGTCCATCGCAGATAAACTGAATGCCCGCGAGGCCGAAAAAGAACTGTATGCCCGCACGACAGGATTCAAGAAAGACTTCGAAGAGGCGATTGGCGGATTTAAAAAAGGTGCGCCCGCGATGTCGGTGAAGAAACACAATTACAGATGGAAACGATGATTCCGTAAATCATTCGCCTGTCGCGGAGCTGCCGCGATTTGGCTATGGTATGCGAAAGGAAAGATCATGACGCAGCCCGCAAGAAAAGAGACCCCCATGTCCAAGGAAAGCTACACGGCCAAGGCACTCGATTACCCCTCGCTGAGATTCGATCTGGGCGAGAACGCGGAAATGCTGCGCGAAACAGTGCGCAGCTTCGCGCAGGAAAAAATCGCGCACCGCGCGGCGGATATCGACCACAAAAACGAATTCCCGAACGAGCTGTGGCCGGAATTCGGAAGCCTCGGCCTGCTAGGCATCACGGTCGAGCCGGAATACGGTGGATCCGGCATGGGCTATATCGAGCATATCATCGCGATGGAAGAAATCTCCCGCGCCTCGGCCTCGGTCGGCCTGTCTTACGGCGCGTTTTCGAATCTCTGCGTCAACCAGATCAAGCTGAACGGCTCGGAAGCGCAGAAGCAGAAATACCTGCCGGACCTCTGCGCGGGCCGCAAGATCGGCGCGCTCGCGATGTCGGAGCCGGGCGCAGGATCTGATGTCGTTTCCATGAAACTGAAGGCCGAGAAAAAGGGCGACCGTTATATCCTGAACGGCACCAAGATGTGGATCACCAACGGTCCCGATGCGCATACGCTCGTCGTCTATGCCAAGACCGACCTCAATGCCGGATCGAAGGGTATAACGGCGTTTATCGTCGAAAAAGGGTTCAAAGGTTTCTCGACCGCGCAGAAACTCGACAAGCTCGGCATGCGCGGCTCCAACACTTGCGAACTCGTGTTCCAGGATTGCGAAGTGCCGGAAGAAAACGTGCTGAACGCCGTGGGCAAGGGCGTTAACGTGCTTATGAGCGGCCTTGATTACGAGCGCGCTGTCCTGTCGGGCGGCCCGCTGGGCATCATGCAGGCCTGCATGGATGTCGTTCTGCCCTATGTGCATGAGCGCAAACAGTTCGGCCAGAGCATCGGCGAATTCCAGCTGATGCAGGGCAAAGTCGCCGATATGTATGTGGCGCTGAATACGGCGCGCGCCTATGTCTATGCGGTCGGCCAAGCTTGTGATCGCAAAGAAATCACGCGCAAGGATGCAGCCGGCGCAATCCTGTATTCGGCGGAAAAAGCCACATGGATGGCACTGGAAGCGATCCAGACGCTGGGCGGTAACGGGTACATCAACGATTACCCGACAGGCCGCCTGCTGCGCGATGCCAAGCTGTATGAAATCGGCGCAGGCACGTCGGAGATTCGCCGCATGCTGATCGGCCGCGAGTTGTTCAAAGAAACCGCGTGACAGCCGCGCGCTACATCACCGTCGCCATTATTGTTGCTGCGCTGGCTGGTGCCGGTTTCCTGTTCTATAAACAGGCGCCGGCGCCTGTTGTTGTAGAAAAACCGCAACTGCCGGTCGTTCCGGCAAACGCACCGCCGCCAGCGCCGCTGGAAAAACCGCGCCTGTGGAGAGTGGCGAATGATTCCGACTGCCTGAAGGCAGAGCCACTGCGATTCGAGGCTGCCCCGCCCAAAAGTTTTTCCACTGAAAAACCCATCGGTCTGCTGTTGACCAACACCTGCGCAACACCCCACGTCATCGCCGATATTAAATACTCGCGGACTGCGCTTGAATATGTGTCGTCGCGCTTGCCGGAAGCGGTCGCGCTGCTCGGCGCAACAGATACTGCTGCGCCCAAAATCATCACCCTGTCGCGCGGCGGTGAGCCCTGCGATGCGGCGGCGGCAACGCCACAGCATTGCAAGCTGCTGCCATTGTCACCGAACCAGCGCGTATTCATCGCACTGCCCGACCAGTCATGGTTTCTGGTGAAGCTCGCGGATGACCGGAAGATCACCGGTTTTTCAGGTCTGCCGCAAGACCCGAGCAAGCCTGCGCCCGTGCCGAAAATGCCGGAGATGGGTTTCGAGTTGAAAGGTGTGGGTAAGCCCTAAATACCGAGGGCGTTGCGCAGCCGCGTGAAAAACGCCGGCTTCGGCTTTTTGTAACCGGCCTTTTTATTAAAGCTCTCCGTCAGGCTTTGCGTGCGTTCCAGTATCGCATCACGCGTGGTCTGGAACTCCTCTTCCTTGAGCACTGCCGCCTTCGTCACCGTATCCTCGATCAACGCCAGCGTGGTGCGCGCTTCCTCCGGCTGTTTTTCGAAGAACAGGCGGGCGAGGTCGCTCACGGCGGGAACGGAATCATTTGCGGCGAAATACGTGCCGGCAAGTTTTTCGGTCGGGACAAATGGCGATCCCTTGCCTGTCTGCGCGACAATGTCGCGGAACTGGCTGACCGAAGACGCCTTGTTGAAGATCTTATTATGTCGCTCGAAATATTTCGCGCTGTAGCGCGGCAGGCCGTTTTCCATGATTTCGGTGAACAACGCGCGGGCGAAATGCTGTTCGTCCGGAAATGATTCCGGCGGGGAATGCTTTAGGAATTTTCCGATACAGCCGCGCGCGCCGCCGCCCTTTGCCAGCATGGCATCGATATATTCTGGATTGCCGTTTCTCGCTTCACGCAGGGCCATCAGGGTTTGCGCGGTGAAGGCGTCTGCTTCGATCATCATGCCGATCACATGTTCGTCCTGCGCATTATGCAGCTTGCCGGCGGAAGATTTCATGTCGCCGCGGTCGATATGCTGCTGCATATGGCGCAGTTCGTGCCACAGCGTTGTCGTCATGCGCGCAATATCGCCGCGATTGGCGACGCGGATCACCGCGCCCGAAGACCCGCGCGAGAAGCGCCCCTGCACATCATCAATGCGCCCGGGGCGCACGACATAGATTTTGACACCGTGTTTTTTGGCTGATTTCAGCAGGTCATCGCCACCCGGCATGGCCGCGACACGCGCCATGATCTCGGCGCGGGCGGCGCGGTGCGTGCCGTGCTTCCATTGCACATAGCGGTCATCGGCTGTCGCCAATAACAGTGTCACGCGCTTGCGCGCGTCTTGCAGCCACTTTTTTGGGGGCGCAGGGTTCGTCATGACCGCTTCATTGTTGAATATGAAGCAAGGTTAGCGCCCGAAACGCCGCGAATCAAGACGGAGAATCAAATCAAGCTTTTTTGCTGTGCGAGAGCGTTGCGGCGACACCAAGCGCGGCAACAGCCTGTTCCACGATATGCTGCGCGTTCAATTCTGCCGTGTCATATTGTTTTTGCGGCGCATCATGGTCGAGCCATGTGTCGGGCAGCGTCATCGTGCGGATTTTGAGGCCACGGTCCAGCGCGCCCTTGCCCGCCAAAAACTGCAGCACAAATGCACCGAAGCCGCCATTGGAGCCTTCTTCGACCGTAATCAGCACTTCGTGATTTTGGGCGAGGCTCAGGACCAGTTCTTCATCCAGCGGCTTGGCGAAGCGCGCATCGGCAACGGTTGCGGATAATCCCATCGCAGCCAGCTGTTCGGCGGCCTTCACGGATTCCTGCAGGCGCGTGCCGTAGCTGAGAATCGCAATCGTCGTGCCTTCGCGCACCACGCGGCCCTTCCCGATAGGCAGCGGTTCGCCGGGCTGCAGTTCCAGCCCCCAGCCTTCGCCACGCGGATAACGATAGGCGATCGGGCCTGCGTCATAGGCTGCGGCGGTTGCCGTCATATGCAGTAATTCCTGTTCGTCGGCAGGTGCCATCAATACGAAATTCGGCAGGCAGCCGAGATAGGCGATATCGAAAGACCCCGCATGTGTCGCGCCATCCGCGCCGACCAATCCGGCGCGGTCCATCGCGAAGCGTACGGGGAGGTTCTGTATCGCAACGTCATGCACGACCTGGTCATAGCCGCGCTGGAGGAAGGTCGAGTAAATCACGACGAAGGGTTTGTAGCCTTCCGTTGCAAGCCCTGCGGCAAACGTCACCGCGTGTTGTTCTGCGATGCCGACATCGAAGGTGCGCGTGGGAAATTCTTTTTCGAACAGGTCAAGGCCGGTGCCGGACGGCATGGCGGCCGTGATGGCAACGACTTTCGAGTCCTTGCGTGCTTCGGCAATCAATCCATCCGCAAAGACGCGGGTATAGGTTGGCACATTCGATTTGCTTTTCGCCTGCGCACCTGTCAGCACGTCGAATTTGGCGACCCCATGCATCTTGTCGGCGGCAGTTTCGGCGGGGGCGTAGCCTTTGCCCTTTTGCGTGACCACGTGAATGAGGATAGGGCCGTCATGAATGGTGTCGCGCACGTTTTCCAGCACGGGCAGCAGGTGATCGAGGTTATGACCGTCGATGGGGCCCACGTAGTAAAAACCTAGTTCTTCGAACAGCGTGCCGCCGGTCATCATGCCACGTGCATATTCTTCGGCGCGCTGTGCGGCTTTTTGCAGCGGCGCGGGGAGTTTCTCGGAAAACTTCTTGCCGATTTCGCGGATGCTTAAATAAGGCTTCGAGGAAATGAGGCGCGAGAGATACGCGCTCATCGCGCCCACGGGCGGCGCAATCGACATGTCGTTGTCGTTCAGGATCACGATCAGCTTGCTGTTCATCGCGCCCGCGTTGTTCATCGCTTCATACGCCATGCCCGCCGACATCGCGCCATCGCCGATCACGCAGATGATTTTGTTGTCGCCTTTATCAAGATCGCGCGCAACGGCCATGCCAAGGCCCGCGGAAATGGAGGTGGAGCTGTGGGCCGCGCCGAAGGGATCGTATTCGCTTTCCGACCGTTTCGTGAAGCCGGATAACCCGCCGCCTTGACGCAGCGTACGGATACGGTCGCGGCGGCCGGTCAGGATTTTATGTGGATACGCCTGATGCCCGACATCCCAGATCAGACGGTCGGCAGGCGTGTTGAAAACGTAATGGATGGCGGTCGTGAGTTCGAC
Source organism: Alphaproteobacteria bacterium (assembly GCA_029266795.1). Taxonomy (GTDB): domain Bacteria; phylum Pseudomonadota; class Alphaproteobacteria; order Micavibrionales; family UBA2020; genus JAPWJZ01. The sequence goes on from JAQSWE010000043.1 coordinate 11,471, forward strand.
AACGCCGAGACCCGCGCCCAGATGACCGCCGGTGATGGAGACAGCATCGATTGTTTCCTGACGGAGTTCATCGGCAAACTGGCGCAGATCGCCCTTCTGCAACCGGCGAAGGTCGGCGGGAATATTCACTTTATCGAGGAGGGGCTTGGCGCTCATCTGCACTGTCCTTTTGCCGCTATATATACACTTTTTCAGGAAAATTGGTACGCCTGTGACGCTACCCGTCATGCGGGGCGACCAGCCTTCCTAAGCCTTGAAATACAAGGCTTATTTTAAATATATCATGCGTTGCCGTTAACCGGCTCAGCAGTTATCAAGGCATTTTGGTGCAGAAATTGTGCAGCGGATAAAGAATCAGACGCGGCGTTCAAGGACGTAGCGTGCGAGATCCTTCAGCAAGTCCACGCGGCCTTCGTCGAAAACGCGGAGATGCGAAATCGACTGGTCGACCAGCATCTGCGCACGCTGGCGCGCCTGTTCGCGTCCCATCGCGGAAACGAAGGTGGATTTCTTTCCGTCCTGATTCACGGGCTTGCCCAGTTCATGGACGTTGCTTTCCACGTCGAGCAGATCGTCGGTCACTTGGAAGGCGAGACCGAGATCATGCGCGTAGTTGCGCAAGGATTGGCGGTGCGCCGGATTTGCTTTGCCGAGGATTGCGCCCGCTTCGCAGCAGAACGCGATCAGCTTGCCGGTTTTCATGCGCTGCATGCGGCTGATGGTGCCGACATCGAATTCCTGTTTTTCGCCGATAAGGTCGAGCATCTGCCCGCCCACCATGCCATGCATGCCGACAGCGCCGGCGAGGCTGGCGATCAGTTCCACGCGCACGCGCGGGTCTTCATGCGTTTCGGGATCGGCGAGAACTTCGAACGCCAGCGTCAGCAGCGCGTCGCCCGCGAGCAGCGCGGTTGCTTCGTCGTATTCTTTATGCAGCGAGGGCTTGCCGCGGCGCAGATCAGAATCGTCCATCGAGGGCAAGTCGTCATGCGCGAGCGAATAGCAGTGCACGAATTCTGCTGCAGCCGCCACACGGCGCGCGCGGCCCGCATCGACGCCGAAAACGCGGGCGCCTTCCATGACCATGAAGGGGCGCAGACGCTTGCCGCCGCCGAGTGCGGCGTAACGCATCGCGTCAAAAAGTTTTGCTTCCACAAGGTCGGTCGGGGGCAGCAGGCTGGAGATGGTCTTGTTGACCTTCTCGCGACACTCTTCCATTGCCTGTGAGAGTTTCGGTGACGCCTCGCGTGGTGATGGTGCCATTTAAGAATGACCCTTCCAGAATGATTTTTTCTGCTGACTGTTATACCTCAAGTCGCGGAAAAATGTCACCAATTTAGAAACGATTATTCAGAAAGCCGGATCTGCTCGGTCGTGACCTTGCCGCCCTCGCCGATGGTGATCTTCTCGATCCGGCCTTGGGCTTCCTTCAGCTTGGCGTCGCAATACTTCTTCAGCGCCATGCCGCGCTCATAGCTGTCGATGGAGGTTTTGAGGTCTGAACTGCCGCCCTCCAGCGCGCGGACGATCTTTTCAAGTTCGGACAGGGCTTCTTCGAAGCTGAGTTTATCGAGTTCTTTGGACATATTCCGTAAAACCCCTTATACCGCGCGGGCGAGGCTGTCGCCTGCTTTCGGTTCTTCCTGCTCGATATAGCCGAGATTGATTTCCAGCGCGCCGCAGAACATTTGGCCGATCGTGATGTGCATTTCCTGAATGCGGGCGGTCGTCATGGACGGCACGTTCAGCAGGATGTCACAGAGCGGCTTGATCTTGCCGCCGGTTGCGCCCGTGAAGCCCACAGTCGTGATGCCCTGTTTGCGGCATTCCTCGAAAGCGCGGATGACGTTGGCGGAATTGCCGGAGGTGGTGATGCCGATTGCGATATCGCCCTTTTTGCCGAGTGCTTCCAGCTGGCGCGCGAAGACGTAATCGAAGCCATAATCGTTGCCGATGGCTGTCAGCGCAGAAGTGTCCGTCGCCAGCGACAGTGCGGCAATCGCCTTGCGGTCTTTCTTGTAGCGCGCCGACAATTCGGTTGCGAGGTGCTGCGCGTCTGACGCGCTGCCGCCGTTTCCGAAGAAAAACACCTTGCCGCCCGCCTGAATGCAGTCGGTTGCTGTATCCAGCAGTTTCTTGAAGGGCGCTGCCAGCTGCTGGCGCGTGAGCGCGGTCACGTCTTCATGCTCAAGGAATTCGGACTGCCAGAATTGATCAAACTTAATCGGCATTTTTGTCTTCCTTTTTCCTGTTATAAGCGAGCTGGTCGGGCGAGAGTTCATAGCCGACGACCACTTTATACCCCGAGGCCGCCTCGCGGGAGGGGACGGGGATCTTGAGTTCGTGTTCCTCGATCATCACGCCATATCCGGTATTATCGAAATCGACTTTAGTCGAAAAATTCTGGCGCTGCAAGATTTGCTGGTCAGGCGACAGGATGGCGATGAAGTAGGGGAATACCTGCTTTTTTATGTCAAGTTCAGGCTTGGTCTTGCGCGCGAGGAAGGTGATCTTGATGTCCATGGCGGCGATGCCGGGCTTGGCGAAGCTGCAGCCCCCTGTAATGCCGCCCAGTTTGCCAAGGGCGGCCACATCGTTGATGCCGTTGCCGGTAAAGACGGGGATAAAGGTGGATCCTTACGGTATATGGCCGCTACCTTAGCCCCGTTAATCCCTCGACTCAAGTGCTTCGGCACCCTATATTCCAGCCCATGGAAAAGCCGCCGCTCACCATATTGCTGGCAAGCCCGCGCGGGTTCTGCGCCGGCGTCGACCGCGCGATCGAGATCGTCGAAAAATCGCTGCAGAAATTCGGCGCACCCGTCTATGTCCGCCATGAAATCGTCCACAATAAACACGTGCTGGAAGACCTGCGCGCCAAGGGCGCGGTTTTCGTCAAGGAACTGGACGAGGTGCCCGAAGGCGCGCCCGTGATCTTCTCCGCCCATGGCGTGCCCAAGCGCGTGCCGGAAGCGGCCCTGAAGCGCAACATGATTTTCGTCGACGCCACCTGCCCGCTGGTCAGCAAGGTGCACCGCGAAGCGGAAATGCATCACAAAATGGGGCGGCAGATCATATTGATCGGCCATGCGGGGCATCCCGAAGTCGTCGGCACCATGGGTCAATTGCCGGACGGCGCGGTGACATTGGTTGAAACCGTCACTGATATCGAAAAACTCAATGTTAGCGATGACACGCAGATTGCCTTCGTCACGCAGACCACGCTGTCGATTGACGATACAAAAGAGATCGTCGACGCGCTGCGCGTGAAATATCCCGCCGTCACCGCACCCAAGAAAGAAGACATTTGCTACGCGACAACCAACCGGCAGCTGGCGGTGAAGGACATCGCCCCGCGCGCGGATGCAGTGATCGTGATCGGATCGAAAAATTCATCGAATTCCAACCGCCTTGTTGAAGTCGCGAAAGCTTACGGCGCGAAGCAAGCCTTCCTTGCCGACCGCGCGGAGGATGTGCCGTGGGATGAATTGAAGGATATCCGTGTGCTCGGCCTGACCGCAGGCGCATCGGCGCCAGAAATTCTTGTGCAGCGCGTCATAGAAATGGCCCGCGAGCGCTTTGACGTATCGCTGGAAACGACGGTGGTGGCCCAAGAAACCGTCACTTTCAAGATTCCGCGCATCCTTGCTTCCATCGAATAAATTCCCGCGTATTATTTTTAGCTTATTTCAAATTACCCCTTGCGTTTGAAACTTGCAGCCATATAGTGTCCCCGAATTCGGAAGAATATTCGTTAGACAGAAATCGGCACCGCCTCGCAAACGACAAAGGGGACCAGATGACCAAGACCTATTGCCTGACGATCGAAGTCGAAAGCAAGAGCATGACCAACGGCCTCGGCTACATGGTCGCGTTCAATCTTCCCGGCGACGACGAAAACGTCCTCAAGCAACAGGGCTTCACCAACTGGGCCGACAAGGTGCGCGCCGCTGTGTTGCGCGCGGGCGATGCGGTCTACGACCCCGACCCCTACACGAAAAAACTGGCGATCGCGGAACTGATGAACGAGCTGTCGGACCTTAACGCCGCAAGCCCGATCCAGATCGAAGGGGCGGATGATATTCCCGCGGTGCAGATCCAGTCGGCCAACCCTTACGACAACCGCATCGAGATCAACTTCACCGACAAGGACGGCCATTACAGCGTCTCTGAAAAGGGCCTCGCCGACCTCGAGCGCCGCGCTGTGACGGCGCATGGCCATACGGGCGTGGTCGACGGCACCCGCCGCCATTTCCCCTTCACCACCCAGCAGCCCCCTGCCCTGTCGCCGCCGCGTACGCCGAAAACCCCCGGCATGCGCCTTTAAGGCATCATTTGACGGAAAATAACGTCTGAAGCGGGCATCGCTTTGCAGCATGCCGCTGTTTGCTGTATTCTTGCGCATCATGGCCGTTTACACCCAGATCACTGCGGAAGACCTGAAAAGCCTGCTGGCGAAATTCGCCGTCGGCGAGCTGCAATCGTTCGAGGGTATCGCCGAGGGCGTCGAGAATTCCAATTACCTGATCACCACCACGACCGGCAAATACGTGCTGACGCTGATTGAAAAACGCGCGCAGCCGGACGAGCTGCCGTTTTATACCGGCTTCATGGCGCATCTGTCGGACAAAGGCATTCCTGCCGCACGCGTCGTGCCGGACAAGACAGGCGAGCGCATCCACACTGTATCGAACCGCCCTGCCCTGCTGACCGAATTCATCGAAGGCACTTGGCCGCGCGAGATATACGCGCATCACTGCCAGGCGATCGGGGAGCTGCTGGCCCGCATGCACCGTGCCGGAAAATCATTCACCCTGAAGCGCCACAACACCATGGCGCTGCCCGCATGGGAAGGGCTGATCCATGCCTGCGCCACCCGCGCCGACGAAGTGGAGCCCGGGCTGTTCGCGCTGCTGGAATCGGAGTTGCAGTACCTGAAGCTCAACCGCCCGAAATTGTTGCCCAAAGGCGCGATCCATGCCGACCTGTTTCCCGACAACGTTTTTTTCCGGGATGAAAAAGTATCGGGCGTCATCGATTTTTACTTCTCGTGCTGGGACACCGTTGCCTACGACCTGATGCTGACCTTCAATCCATGGTGCTTTGACTGGAAGGGCGATCTCGACACCGCTCGCGCGCATGCGTTTTTATCCAGCTATAACCAGGGCCGCCCGCTGACAAAAAATGAATTGAAGGCCCTGCCCTATTTCGGCCGCGCCGCTGCCGTGCGCATTGTGGCGACGCGGCTCTATGATTGGCTGAACCCTGTCGAAGGTGCGCTGGTGCGCGCCAAAGACCCGATGGAGCATGTGAAGATCCTGCGCTTCCACCAGAAGGTCACATCGCTCGCCGATTACGGCTTCGCGCCATGATAAATGGCGCTACAAGATACGCGCGCACGGTGCTTGCGTGAAGAAGGTTGACCTGTTTACCGATGGTGCCTGCAGCGGCAACCCCGGCCCCGGCGGCTGGGGCGCGCTGCTGCGGTATGGCAAGCACGAGAAAGAACTGACGGGCGGCGAAACGATGACGACCAATAACCGCATGGAGATGACGGCGGTGATCGAAGGACTTTCTGCCGTCAAGCTCCCGCGCTGCCATGTGACGATCCATACCGACAGCCAGTATGTGATGAAAGGCGCGACCGAATATATCCACGGCTGGAAGAAACGCGGCTGGAAAACGGCCGATAAAAAGGACGTCAAGAATCGTGACCTGTGGGAGAAACTTGATTCCGTCATGCAGCTTCACAAGCTGGACTGGATCTGGGTGCGCGGCCATAACGGACATACTGAGAACGAGCGTGTCGATGAACTGGCGCGCAACGCGGTTCCCCGAATCACCCCAGAATCAGCCACAATTCTGCCCCCCGATGCGCCGGAAGACGGAACTACCCCTTAAATTAATCATTCGTTAGTGACTGGTGGCGCATTCTTAAAAAAGGATATGCCATGCCGTTTCAACTTCGACGTTCGTGAAAGAGCGCCGCGTCAATCTGGGGGATACTCCATGAGACAGCAACAGCCTTACGCCCTGCCCGCTTTGCCGCCGCAGGCAGACACCCTGACCATCCATTTCCTAAACCAGTTCATGCATGAATTCCAGATGGCGCGTGCACTCGTCGAAACCGGCCTGCGCGCCGCCCGCGAATCTTTCCCGCATAAATTCGTGCAGACGGTCGAACATAATGCCGTCACACCGCGCTGGAACTTGAAATCAGCGACGGAGCAGCAGCGCCAGTTGTTGAGTTTCTGGCGCGCTCGCGCTCCCGCGAATGTCAGGGATTATAGACGGGCTTATCACTACCATTAAATTTGTCGCGCCAGCGGGATTTTGCATCCTGCTTTGGCTCCTGCTTGTCATCATCTCCCGACCAGCTATTCGCCAAACCTTCCAGCATGCGTGAAAACCCGTCGCTATCCTGCGTGTCGCCGCGCGGCATGGCGGGCGCGAAATTCTCGACAGGCGCGCCGAGCGCTGGTTCCATGTAATCATGCCAGAGGCGGGCCGGATATTTGCCGCCCGTCACGCCGTTCATGGGGCTGTTGTCGTCATTGCCCATCCAGACGCCCGTCACCAGCTTGTTTGTATAGCCAATAAACCAAGCATCGCGGTAATCCTGCGTCGTACCGGTCTTGCCCGCCACATGGCCGCGGGTCAGCTGCGCGGCCTGCCCTGTCCCCTGCGCCACCACCTGCACCAGCATGTCGTCGAGCTGCGCGATATCGCGCGGGCTGAACAGCCGCATGCCGCCGGCGTTTTCACGAGTGAACAGCACATTGCCCTTCACATCTTCGACGCTCAACACCGCATAAGGCCAGATCGCGTGTCCACCATTGGCGATTTCGGCATAGGCATGCGTCATTTCCAAAAGGCTGGCCTCGCCCGCCCCAAGGCCGGTGGCAAGTTCAGGCTTGTACTTGCGCGACAGGCCGAGCCGCTGCGCGACATCCAGCAGGCTGGAGACGCCGATCTGCTGCAGCAGGCGCACGGTGGCAGCGTTGAGCGAATGTGCCAGCGCCTGTGTCAGTGTGACGGGACCGTTGTAACTGCCTTCGTAATTCTTCGGGCTGTAATTGCCGACGCGGATGGGGGCGTCGTCGATAATGTCGTCCTTGCTATATCCCTGTTCTAGCGCCGCCAGATAAACGAAGGGCTTGAAGCTGGAGCCCGTCTGACGCATGGCTTGGGTCGCGCGGTTGAACTGACTTTCGGTGTAATCGACGCCACCCACCATCGCGAGCACTGCACCATCCAGAGACAGGGTGACGATTGCGGTTTGCGATACTTTATCCGTCGGCTTCAGGCTGGCGAATAGCGCCTGCTGGCGGGATTCAGCCTGTGCCTGCAGTTCTCTCGAAATAGTCGTGCGGATAACAAGGTCGCGTTCCGTGTTGCCGACATAGCCATCCACCTGTTCCAGAACCCAGTCGGCGAAGTAGCGATTGAGCGAGCCGGGATTGCCGCCCGCCAGCGTGATCTTGGCGTTCTTGATTTCCTGCTTCTCCATATCCGCACCGATATAGCCTGCATCCTCCATCGCCTTGATGACGGTCTTGGCGCGTTCGCGGGCGAGTTTCGGGTTTGATGTAGGTGAAAAACGCGACGGCGCTTTGAGGAGGCCCATCAGCACTGCGCCTTCGAATAGCGTGACATCCTTGGCGCTTTTGTTGAAGTAGGTGCGTGCCGCCGCGTCGATACCGTAGGCGCCCGACCCAAAATAGACGCGGTTCATATAGGCGGTGAGAATATCTTCCTTGGAATATTTCCATTCGATCATCAGCGCCAGCACGGCTTCCTGCACCTTGCGGCGCAGGGTTTTATCAGGCGTCAGGAACAGGTTTTTTGCGAGCTGCTGCGTGATGGTGGATCCGCCCTGCACCCAGCGGCGCGCTTTCACATTCGCATACATGGCACGCGCAAGGCCAAGCGGGTCGATGCCGATATGGTCGTAGAAGCGGCGATCCTCGACCGCCAGCAGGGCGGCGACCGCATAGGGCGGCAAGTCTTTTGCCTCGATGACGTTGCCTTTCAGACCGCCATAACGCGCGATCAGCGAGCCGTCCGATGCAAGAACGCTGATGCTGGGACGCTTTTCCAGCGGCTTGACGTCGCTGGTATCAGGCATGTCATGCAGGCACCACGCAAGAACCACGATACCGGCCGCAAAACACCACAGCCCCGCCACCAGCAAAAAGCGCGCAAAAGGACGGAAGCCGCCAGAGCGGCGGCTTCGCGTTTGGTTCCTTCCGCTTGATGCGGACTTTTTGGGTTTGCGTTTCGCCAAGGAGGATTAAGCTGCCCTCTCCAGCGCGATTGCGGTGCCTTCGCCGCCGCCGATGCAGAGCGACGCAACGCCTTTTTTCAGGCCGCGTTTTTCAAGCGCCGCGAGCAGCGTGATGATGATGCGGGCTCCCGACGCGCCGATCGGATGGCCGATAGAGCATGCGCCGCCGTTCACGTTCACTTTTTCATGGGGCAGGCCCAGTTCCTTCATCGCGGCGAGCGGCACGACCGCAAAGGCCTCGTTGATTTCGAACAGGTCGACGTCTTTCGCGTTCCAGCCCGCTTTTTCCAGCACTTTTTTGGTCGCACCGATGGGCGCGAGCGTGAATTCGCTGGGTTTTTGCGCGTGGGTTGCATGAGCCTTGATCTCGCCCAAGATTTTCAGGCCGCGCTTCTGCGCTTCGGATTTGCGCATCAGGACAAGCGCCGCCGCGCCGTCGGAAATCGACGAGGCATTGGCGGCGGTCACCGTGCCATCCGGCGTGAAGGCGGGTTTCAGCGTCGGGATTTTTTCAGGCTTCGCTTTTTTCGGGCTTTCGTCTTCGGAGACAACGGTGTCGCCGGTTTTTGCCTTGATCGTGACAGGCGCGATTTCGGAAGTGAACGCGCCGGATTTCGTCGCTTCCTGCGCGCGGCTGAGCGATGCCAGCGCGAACTTGTCCTGATCTTCGCGGGTCAGCTGGCGTGCGCGCGCGGTTTCGTCCGCGAACACGCCCATCAGCTGGCCTTTGTCATACGCGTCTTCGAGGCCGTCGAGGAACATGTGGTCCTTCACCTGCTGGTGGCCCATGCGGAAACCGCCGCGGGCTTTTTCGAGCAGGTAAGGCGCGTTGGTCATGCTTTCCATGCCGCCCGCGACCATCACGCTCGCGGAACCTGCGAGGATGTTGTCATGCGCCAGCATCACGGCCTTCATGCCCGAGCCGCACATTTTGTTGACGGTGGTCGCGCCAACAGAGTCAGGGATACCCGCTTTGATGGACGCCTGACGCGCAGGCGCCTGGCCTTGGCCCGCTGCGAGGACGCAGCCCATGATGACGTCTTCGACATCGTTTGCGCTGACCGTCGAGCGCTTCAGCGCTTCTTCGATGGCGATCTTGCCGAGGTCGGAAGCGGAAAAGCTGGAAAGTTCGCCCTGGAATGCGCCGATCGGCGTGCGTGCCATGCCGACGATGACGATGGGATCGTTGTTTTGGGAAGTCATGGAAATTCTCCTTGTTGCCCTGCACAAATGCTGTAAACGATTTAAGCACCGCCCTGCATTAAAGCAAGTCCATTCGTAAAGCGTTTGAATTTAAAAGGTAATTTCGGTGCCGATCGCGACCTGCCACTGTGTGGGGTCGATCGGCGAATTCGTGCCGTTATCGACATCAAGGCGGGATACCGTGCCGCGCAGGGAGAACCCGTCGGCCATCTGGTACCAGCCGCCGGCGGTAATGCGCGTCACATCAAGGTCATCCGCCAAGCCGATGGAAAAGGCGTTCGATTCCAGCACCATGTTGTACCACGAGACGCCGAGGTGTAACGGCATGGAATCCCATGCCAATCCGGCGACTGTCACTTTTTGCGCGTTATCCGGCCCTTCCACGCCGGTGCTGGCATGCTTGTAGGCACCCCCGATGCTCCATTCTTTCCAGCCGAGATTGACGCCGGAGGTAAAGGTGCGGTGGGAATCGGAGCCGTTATTGCCCGCCACGGCATCAATCTGGGGGCTGGCTGTGCTATAGCCCGCACCGGTCGTCAATTTTACATCGCCCCATTTGCCTTCATAGCGCGCTGCGATATCGACGGCGTCTTCAAAGCGCCCCACCACGTCGTCCCAATCTGCACCACGAAAGGCATCATCGACCCCGTGCTTGCTGTTTTCCGGCGCATAGGACGCGCCCAGCTGCAGCCCGTTCCATTTGGGCGTCAGGTAGGTCGCGCGGTCGATATTGCCGAAATTGGAGTTATCGTAGTTGAGTCGCAGCGTCGCATTTGCGGGCATGAAAGACAGGTTTTCCATCCCGTCATCCCAGACATCCAGCCGCCATGTCTGGGTATAAAGGCGCATGCCGTCGATATAGGCATCGGCGGAGGGCGCCTGCACGCCGAGCAGATAGGCCGCGCCGTCTTTCGCACCGAGCTGGAAACGTCCCCAGCCGCCGGAGAAATAGATAAATCCCTCGTCGAACTGGTCGGGATCGCGGTTGCCGCCGGTGATGGAGCGCACATGGCCGCTCGCGCCTTCATTGCCCAGCTTGAATTCTGTCTTCACACCGACGGTCAAGCCGCTGTCGAGCGTACGTTCGCCGGAAAAATGCATTTCTATTTCACGGCGAAGATCAAGGCTGCGCAGATCACGGCCCGCACCTGCGGCGCTTTCGTCACTGTCACTATAGGTGACATAGCTGCGCGCATAGCCGCCGAGGTCGAGATGTATGTCCGCACGCGCGGGCGATGCCGCCACGCCGCACAAGAGCAACGCGGCCACGCCCAGTTTCGCCTTGTCCAACACCTCCAGCAGCGGCGCCAGATGCCGTTCATATTTTTTCCATTTGGCGACGGAGGTGCCGTAGATCGGCTGGCGCACCTGCGCCGCGCTGGCAGTTTTCACAAGGCCTTCGCGGTTGTGGAAGTCCAGCACACGCGCATCCCATGGCAGGCCGCAGAATTCCAGCAAAGCGCGCGACTGGCTTTCCTGCGATGCGACCATGTCTTCATATTTCACGTCCTGGATTTCACCGGGGAATACATCACGCCAGTGATCCATCAGTTTTTTATAGCCGATATAATATGCGCCGATATCGCGCAAGTCATAGGTCCAGCCCATGCCGTGCGGGAAATGCAGCTGCCAGAGCGACAGCGCGATATCGCGCGGGTCGCGCATGCAATGGATAATCTTCGCGTTCGGCAGGGCAAGGCGGATGACCCCTACCCAGAGATAATTGAACAGCATCTTGTCGACGACACGCTGCGCCCCCTGCCCTGCACGGTCGGAGCCCGCGATGTACCTGTCCCCGATCCCGCGCAGCAAAGCGGGCAAGTTTTCTACGAGCGCGGGCGTGATGAGCGGTCGCGCACCGGCATCAGGCAGGGCGGGCACGCATTTGCCGAACAAGGGGGATTCGCCGATGCTGGCAATACCGGGATAGCTCGACAGAACCTGATCGACAAGGGTGGAGCCGGAGCGCGGCATGCCGATGACGAAAATGGGGCGATTGCTGTCATTCGTTTCAACGGCGGCAGCGCGCAGCGTACCGATAGCTGCGCGGCTCATGAGGGATATGATGCGATCGATATAGGCATTGAAGCCTGCAACATCGAAGGGCTTCATGCTTTTTTTCTTAAACGCGTTGGCGGCGGCGAAACTGGCAAAAGCGGATTCCGTGTCGCCGGAATCCATTTGTGCCTTGCCGAGCGCGAAGCTGGCGAAGACTTTTTCCTCGTCCGAGAGGTCACGGCTGTTGGCCAGTTTTTCAATGCGCGCGATATGCGGGTCGTCGGTAGTGAACTTCCGCGTCAGGGACAGGCCGTAGTAAGCGCGCGCATTTTGCGGATCGACATCTAGCGCCTTTTCGAACGCGGCCTCGGCCGCAGATTGTTCGCCTGCCTGTTGCAGCAGAATGCCAAGGCGGTAAAGCGTGGCGGGCGACCGGGTGAAGCGCATCGCCTTGTCCGACAATTGGGCGGCCAAGGCCGTATCCCCCTGTTCGTGCCGCACTGTTGCGAGCGATAGCAGGATTTCCGGCGCGTCGGGGGCAAGCACAAGCGCCCGTTCGAAAAATTCCCCTGCCCTGTCATGATTACCGTTACGCGCCGCGATGAGGCCGCGCTGGTAAAGCGCAGGGCCGCAGGCAGGTTCACGGGCAATAATCTGGTCCAGCAGGTTCGCGGCCACGCCCAGCTTGCCTTCGGCAAACAGGCCGCGCGCGGCGGCAAGCGCTTCGGCGGTGGTCATGGGCTGTGAGGCGTGTTTCGTCATGCTGCCCCAAATATAATCCGGCAGGGCGCAATTGTCACCCGACGGGCGAAAAAGTTTGCGTCACGCGCAAAAAAGAAGAGGCGCCTTGCGGCGCCTCCCCTTTTCGCATCATCCGGTAAGGGATGATTAGAAGTTCACGTCGGTACCGATGCCAACTTGCAGGAAGTCGGTGTCATCAGCTGCTGCGCCCGAAGCTGCTTCGACATCGCCGAATGCAACGGAGCCGCGGAAGGTCATGCCGGGGCCGTAGGTGTAGCCGCCGCCAACCGTCCAACGATCGATTTCGATGTCTTCCGCGCCGAGGCCGAGGCCGAACGCGTTGTCACCGATTTCGGTGTTGTACCAGGTCGCGCCGAGGTGGTAGGGACCGTTATCCCATGCCGCGCCGACAACCCAGGTTTCGATTTCCGAGGAGGTACCAGCAACTTCGTTCACGCCGGTGTCTTCGTTGAGGTATGCAACGCCGACCGAGAAGTCGTTGAACGAAACGTTCACGCCTGCATCCCAAGCTTCGTAGTCGTCAGAAGCGAAGGAGCCCGGGCCTGCTGCAGCTTCTTCCGTAGCGGAAGCGTTTGCATAGCCGAGACCAGCGCTGATGCCGAAGCCTTCGAATTCGCCATCCCAACGGGCAGCGACTTCCCACAGGTCTTCAAAGTTGGTGGTGGTGTCTTCGAGGCTTGCGCCTTCGAATGCGCCATCAACAGCTTGCTGACCAGCTTCCGGAGCGTACGAAACGCCGGCCTGGAAACCATTCCATTTCGGGGTCAGGTAGGTCAGGCGATCGGTGTCGCGGAAGAATGCGTTGTCGTAGTCCAGGCGGTAGGAGAAGTCCAGACCGTTGGTGCCGGGAATGATCGAGTTGTTAGCAACGCCATCATCCCAGACGTCCGCGTTCAGGGCTTGCACGTAAACGCGCATACCGTCAACGTTCGAGTCAGCCGAAGGAGCAGCAACCTGCAGGAGGTATGCAGCGCCGTCTTCGGAGCCGAAGTTCACGCGGCCCCAGCCACCGGAGAAGTAGATATAAGCTTCATCGAGCTGGTTAGGATCGTTGTCGGTGAAGGAGAAGTTACCGGGCTGCGCGGGCAGCGGGGTTGCGCCGGAAGCGCTTGCGCCTTCGTTGCCGAGGTCCAGTTCAGCGTGAACGCCAACGGTCAGGCCGCTGTCGGTCGTGGTTTCGCCGGTGAAGTGAACTTCCATGTCGCGCTTGAATTCGAAGCTGCGCAGGTCGTCTTCGGTGCCAGCGGTGCCGGCTTCGTCTTGGTCGTTGAACACGGCATAACCACGGAAGTGGCCGCCGAGGTCGATTTTCAGGTCAGCTTGCGCGGGCGAAGCGAGAACTGCTGCGCCGACGATCGCGGTACCTGCGAGTAGGATCTTTTTCATTGTGTTTCCTCCAAATTGCCCCAGAGAGAATCCCTAGATGCGTTCTTGATACAAGCGACGCGGCCCCATAGTGGTGCATCGCCGTTACCATTGAGGAATACCCCCGTCCCCCGACATAGGTCAACCGCCGCAAGCCCTATTCACCGACAATGGGGGAACACTGTTGCGTCTGTGCCACAACAGCATCAGCCGTAGGAGAGGGAGTGTATGTACCAGTTTTGCAGGGATTCCGCGGGTTTTGGCGGCGTTGGGCGGTTCTGAAACAATCGTTTTTTACATATTCTCGCTATAGCCATAATCCGTTGCGAATCAACGCCAAAACGACTCGGCTTAAAGCCCCCGTGCTTTGAGAATCCACGCATCCATGCTACATCAGACATCAGGTTTAAGAATGCTTTCGGAGCGAATGATCATGAACTATCGCGTTATTCCTTTTCTGGTTGCAGCATCGCTGGCGCTGGCCGCCTGCGGCGACGTCAAAAAAGAGGCAAGCTATCCCGACCCGACCGAAGGCCAGGACAAAACGACCTATTCCACCCAGAAGAAAGACACCATCTGGGGCGAAGGCCGCACGCTGGGCGACAAGCTGTGGGGTTCTGACGAAGACGACAAGGATTCGGGCGGATCGGGCATCGGCGTCAACAGCTTCCTGTGGCGCGCATCGCTGGATACGGTTTCGTTTATGCCCATGGCATCGGCCGATCCCTTTGGCGGCGTGATCCTGACCGACTGGTATGAAAACCCGGCCACCCCCGGGGAGCGCTTCAAACTCTCTGTCTATATATTAGACAAGCAACTGCGGGCGGATGGCGTGCGCGTCTCCGTCTTCAAGCAAAGCCAGGGCAAGGCGGGCTGGAAAGACGCCGCCGTGACCGACGACATGGCCACCAATATCGAGAACGCCATCCTGAGCCGCGCCCGCGAGTTGCGCGTCAGCCAGTCGGGCGGCAAGCTTTAATCCTTTCCGGCGGCAGTAACCGCCCCGCAATTCCGCTTTAACGCGGGTGCGGGGCTGTACTACATTATATGTCTTATTCAAGAGGGGCACGATAGGCGATGACCGAGCACCGTTATAACGTCAAGGAAACCGAAAGCCGCTGGCAGTCCGCCTGGGCGGATAAAAAGGTATTCGAGGTCACGGAAGACCCATCGAAAAAGAAATTCTACGCCCTTGCCATGTTCCCGTATCCGTCGGGCCGCCTTCACATGGGCCATGTGCGCAACTACACCCTGTCGGACGTTGTGGCGCGGTACAAGCGGGCGATGGGTTTCAACGTCCTGAACCCCATGGGCTGGGACGCCTTCGGCCTGCCCGCCGAGAATGCGGCCATGGAGAATCAGACGCATCCGTCGAAATGGACCTACCAGAACATCGCGGTCATGAAAAACCAGATGAAGATGATGGGCCTTGCCATCGACTGGAGCCGCGAAGTCACGACCTGCGCCGCCGATTATTACCGGCACGAACAGAAATTCTTCCTGGATTTCCTGAAGAGCGATCTGGCCTACCAGAAAGAAGCTTTCGTGAACTGGGATCCGGTCGAGAACACCGTGCTGGCGAACGAGCAGGTGGTGGATGGCCGCGGCTGGCGCTCCGGTGCGCTGGTGGAACGCCGGAAACTGAAGCAATGGTTCCTGAAGATCACCGAATTCGCCGACGACCTGCTGGACGGGACGAAGCAGCTGACCGGCTGGCCCGAAAAAGTGCGCATCATGCAGGAAAACTGGATCGGCAAATCCCAAGGCCTGCAATTCCGTTTCGAGTATGACGGGCAGGGCGCCCAGAATTCCAATATTGGCAACACGCTGGAAATTTACACGACGCGTCCCGATACGCTGTTCGGCGCGTCCTTTGTCGCCATTTCTCCAGACCACCCCGTTGCGGCAGAACTGTCTGCCAAAGATAAAGGCATCGCGGATTTCGTCGCGCAGTGCCGAGCTATTGGCACATCCGAAGCGATTGTCGAAACCGCAGAAAAGATCGGCTTCGACACCGGCCTGAAGGTGAAACATCCCTTTATCAAGGGCGCGAGCTTGCGCGTGTTTATCGCCAACTTCGTTTTGATGGATTACGGCACGGGCGCGATCTTTGGCTGCCCCGCGCATGACCAGCGCGACCTCGATTTCGCGCGCAAATATAATCTCAACGTCATTCCCGTCGTCATTCCGGACGGGCAGGAGCCGAAAGAATTCGCCGTGGACATGGAGGCTTATACCGGCCCCGGCCGCCTGTACAATTCTGACTTCCTGAACGGCATGGGCGTGGATGAGGCAAAAGCAGAAGCCATCGCCCGCATCGAAAAAGCCGGCATGGGCGAGGGCAAGACCCTGTACCGCCTGCGCGACTGGGGCGTTTCGCGCCAGCGCTATTGGGGCTGCCCGATTCCGATCATCCATTGCGATGCCTGCGGCGTTGTGCCGGTGCCGGAAGACCAGCTGCCCGTCACGCTGCCGGAAGACGTCCATTTCTCCCAGCCCGGCAACCCGATCTATAACCATCCGACATGGAAAAATGTTGATTGCCCCACCTGCGGCAAAGAGGCGCAGCGCGAAACCGACACTTTCGACACGTTCTTCGAAAGCTCGTGGTACCAGTTCCGCTACTGCGACCCGCAGAACAAGGATCGCGGCTTTGCCAAGGATAAAGTCGCGTATTGGGCGCCGGTCGACCAGTATATCGGCGGCGTCGAGCACGCTGTCATGCACTTGTTGTATGCGCGGTTCTTCACCCGTGCGCTGAAAAAATGCGGCTACCTCGATTTCGACGAGCCGTTCACCGCGCTGTTCACGCAAGGCATGGTGACGCACGAAACCTATAAAGACAGCGCCGGCAAATGGCTCTATCCCGCCGACCTGAAAAAAGTGGGCGATAAATTCGTTCATGCGGCGACCGGCGAAGCCGTGACCGTCGGCCGTATCGAGAAAATGTCGAAGTCGAAAAAGAACACCGTCGACCCGGTCGAGATCCTCGAGACCTATGGCGCCGACGCGGCGCGGCTGTTCATCCTTTCCGACAGCCCACCCGAGCGGGATCTGGAATGGACGGAAAGCGGCATCGAAGGGGCGTGGAAATACCTGAACCGGTTGTGGCGTTTGGTCATGAATGCCGATTTCAACGGCACAGGCGGCGATACAGACGCCATGCGCCGCAAAATCCACAAGACCATCCACGACATGACGCAGGACCTGGAGAAATTCCATTTCAACAAATCCGTCGCACGCCTGCGCGAATTGTCGAACGCATTGGAAGATTTCTCCGCTGCGAAAGGGGACGGCGCAACGCTGAAAGAAGGCTGTGAAGTCCTACTGCGCCTCATGTCGCCCATGATCCCGCATATCGCCGAAGAACTCTGGCAGGCAATGGGCCACAAGACGCTACTGGTCGACGCCAAATGGCCGGAGGCGGATGCCAGCCTGCTGGCGAACGACACCGTGACCATGGGCATTCAGGTCAACGGCAAGCTGCGCGCGACCGTGACGCTGCCGAAAGACATGGCGCAGGCGGATGCCGAAAAAGCGGCCCTCAGCGAAGCCGGCGTCCAGAAGGCCATGGAGGGCAAGCCCGCCCGCAAGATCATCGTGGTGCCGAACAGGATTATCAATGTGGTTGTCTAGGTTACTGCTGGTCTGCGCATTGCTGCTGCCGCTGTCGTCCTGCGGCTTCAAGCCTATGTACGGGGAATCGAGCGGCGTGTTCGATGCGGCGGATGCGCTGGAATCCGGGGTTGAGGTCGCCAATATCCCCGACCGCGAGGGGCAGTTCCTGCGCAACCAGCTGATCGATCGGCTGAACCTGAAAGGCCGCCCCGGCGACGCGCCATATATATTGAGCATGTCACCGCTGGTGACAGAACTCACCAATCTCGGCATCCGCAAGGATGCGACATCCACCCGCGCCATGCTGCAGGTGACGTCAAAGATGACGCTGGTGGAGCGGGCGACGAACAAGGTGGTGCTGGAGCGCGATGTGCGCGCGGTCGGCGGCTATAACCAGCTGGATAACCAGTTCGCAACCTTAGTGTCGAAGGCTTCCGTTTCCAGCCATATGCTGGAGGAGCTTGCCGATACCGTCGTGACCGAGGTCGCGCTGCATTTCACCCGCGAGAACGCAAAATGAAGCTGCAGTTCAGGGATATCGAACCCTTCGTCAACAATCCACCCGACAAAATACGCGCCATCCTTGTTTATGGCCCTGACGAAGGCCGCGTGCGGGAGCGTGCTTCGCTGCTAATCAAAAATGCGGGCGTTGACGAAAAAGATCCCTTCGCGCTGGTTGACCTCACGCCGTCGCAGCTGTCGGACAATCCCGCTGTGCTGCTGGACGAAGCGAAATCCATTTCGATGCTGGGCGGTGCGCGCGCCGTGCGCCTGCGACTTCTCG
>JAQSWE010000044.1 GCA_029266795.1 Alphaproteobacteria bacterium
AGCCGTTGATGAATCGGACATGGGTTTTGCAGGGCGCGGTTTATATCGGGCTGCTCTACCTGTGCTGGCGGCTGTTCATGGAATACCATTTTGCGGCGATCGGGCTGGTCATTGCGTTCATGGCCGGGCATCTCTATTTCTCGTTTGGGGACCGCCATGAATGGGCCATCAATTTCATGGGCAATGGCGGCGCAGTGCTGGTCGGATGCTATTGCATCTGGCGCGCAGCCTGCGGCCAGACCTATTCCGACCATTCGCCGGTTGCGGAAAAATACATCAACATGATCTTCGGGCTCTTCGCCGTCGCCAAGGGCGCGCTGCTGTCCTTCAGCCTTTACACCAACGACCTTGCGCGCGAGATTTACAATGACGGTATCGGCGGGCATATTGCGAACGATTTCACCGTCATCGCCGACCGGCTGGATACGCGCATCGAAAACGTCGCACTATTTTTCGGCGGGTATATTGCGTTTTGCGTCGCCATTACAGCGGTTGCGACGTTCATGTACCGACGCCATCACGTCGTTGATATTCATGTGAAAACCTGAACGCGGGGAACAACCCCACGCCTGCTGCGTTGGCCTTCCCTGATAAACCAAGGATAGGCTATAGAACATGACTGCGCGCAAAAGCAAAAAAAACACCCGCCGCCGGGCTATGCAAGGCGGGATCAGACGCGCGCCCGAAATTCACCGCTTTCGCCGGTAAGGTCGCCGCATGGTCGGGCAAGCCGGTCGTGTTCCTGACCGCCTGCGCGCTTGTGATCGGCTGGGCGCTGGCGGGGCCGCTGTTCGATTATTCGAACACATGGCAGCTGGTGATCAACACGACCACGACCATCATCACCTTCCTGATGGTTTTCCTGATCCAGAACACGCAGACGCGCGACACCTATGCGATGCAATTGAAACTCGATGAATTGATCCGCGCGACCAAGGGCGCGCATACCGTGCTGCTCGACCTTGAAGAGCTGAGCGAGGAAGACCTGATAGCCCTGCGCGACCAATACGAAGCGCTGGCGGCCAAAGCCCGCAAACGCGTGCAGGCGGGCGGCAAGGATACGGATATGCCGGATATTAAATTGAACTAAGAATTTGTCATCCCAGCGTAGGCTGGGATCTCCTTTTATAAACAGCCGCGCATCGCGCGGCGAGATGCCAGCCTGCGCTGGCATGACTATTTGGATTTATCCGGCGGGCGCTTCTCCGGCAGTTTCATCCAGACGCGCGCAGCGATGTTGCGGAAGTTTTCAGCCGTGTCATGGCCCGCATGTGCGGCCACAAACGGTGTACCGTTATCGGCATCGTCGCGGATAGTTTTGACGAGCGGGATTTCGCCCAAAAATTCAACCTTCAAAACCGCCGCCGCCTTTTTTGCGCCGCCATGGCCGAAGATATCTTCGCGATGGCCGCAGGCCGAGCAGCTGTGATAGCTCATATTCTCCACGATGCCCAAAACTTCGACACCGGTTTTTTCAAACATCTTGAGACCTTTTTTGGCTTCATTCAGCGCGACATCCTGCGGCGTGGATACGATCACCGCGCCGGACAACGGCACATATTGCGCCATGCTGAGCTGCGCATCGCCGGTGCCGGGCGGCAGGTCGATCACGAGAATATCAAGATCGCCCCATTCCACATCGCGCAGCAATTGCTGGATCGCGCTATGCACCATCGGCCCGCGCCAGATGACAGGCGCATCGGGCTCCACAAAAAATCCCATCGACATAAATTTCACGCCATGCGCGGTGAGCGGCAGGATCATGTCATCGGCATTCGTTTCCGGTTTTTGCCGCAGCCCCATCATGAGCGGCTGGGACGAGCCGTAAATATCGGCATCGAGCAATCCCGTTTTTTTACCGAGCGCAGCGAAGGACAGCGCAAGGTTCGCGGCGACCGTCGATTTGCCGACGCCGCCCTTGCCCGATGCCACCGCGATCATATGCTTGACCTTCGGTGCGACGGGACGCTGGGAAATTTTATGGGTGGGCGTTTGCGGCGTGCCCCGCACGTTGAGCCTCGGCGGGGCGGCACGTTCCGCCGTCAGCACGGCAAGGACGGTTTTCGCGCCCGCCAGTTTTTCGACGGCAGACTGCGCGGCCTGGCGCAGCGGCTCCAGCTCGTTGCCGCGCGCGGGGTCGACTTCGATGGCGAAGGAAACGGTGCCGTCATTCACGGCGACTTCCTGCACCATGCCAAGTGACATAATATCGCGGCCACGCGCGGGGTCGATCACCCCTTGCAGCGCCTTCACGACATCTTCCTTGCGCAATGCTGTCATAACCACGCCTTCTTGCCTAAAATCCTTGCAGCCCTATTTCAATCATGCTCAACATATACAGGGCACTCTATAGCCTTTTCCGCAATACATAACAAGGTTGTTCGCCATGGCATTGAAATCGCAAGACGGCATGATCCTTCTTCCCAATCAGGGACCTTGGGGAAACCGGCCCGGCAATGACCAGCCGCCTTCCGGCGGCGGCGGCAATGATGGCGGCGGCAATTCGCCCTGGGGCCAGCGCCCGCAGCGACCCTCCGGTGGCGGCGGCGGCGGTGGTGGCGGCAACGAGCCCGATCTCGACGCCATGCTGCGTCAGGCACAGGACCGCTTCAAATCATCCTTCGGCAACAAACGCCCCGGCAGTGCGATGGAACCCAGCCGTGCGCTCGCTTTCCTGATTGGCGCGGTCGTGCTGGTCTGGCTGGCATCGGGTTTCTACACTATCCAGCCCGAAGAAAACGCGGTCGTGCTGACCTTCGGCAAGATGCAGCCGGGCGACATCAAGACGCAAGCGGGTCTTGGCTATCGCCTGCCCTACCCGATCCAGTCCGTCGAAAAAGAAAACGTCGCGCAGAACCGCCAGCTGGATATCGGCTTCACGGGCCGCGGTCAGGTGCAGAACGACAAGCCCACGGAAAGCAGCATGCTGACCGGCGACGAAAACATCGTGAAAATCCATTTCTCCGTCTTCTGGAAGATCAGCGACCTTGGCAAATATATATTCTCCATCGAAGAGCCGCAGGTGCTGACCGTGCAGACGGTCGCAGAATCTGCGATGCGCGAAATCATCGCGCGCACGCCCATCCAGTCGGCGCTGACCGAAGGCCGCGGCGATATCGAGGCGAAATCGAAAGAGCTGATGCAGAAAATTCTCGACGGCTATGACTCGGGCGTTTCCATCAACTCGGTCCAGCTGCTGTCGGTCGATCCGCCCAATCCGGTCGTCGACGCCTTCAACGACGTGCAGCGCGCCCGCACCGATAAAGAGCGCTTGAAAAACGAAGCGAACACCTACCGCAACGACATCATCCCCGTCGCCAAGGGTCAGGCCGAGCGCCTGATCCGCGAGGCGGAAGGGTATAAGGAAGCGACGATTGCAAAAGCGAAGGGTGACGCGGAGCGTTTCAATTCCGTCTACAAGGCCTATGCGGAATCGAAAGACATCACGCAGAAACGCCTTTACCTCGAGACCATGCAGGAAGTGCTGAAAAACAGCCGCAAGATCATCACCGGCGATTCCAAAGGCGCGCCGCTGCTGCCGCTCCTGCAGCTTGACGGCAAGTCGAACAACACGGCCGTCCCCTTCAACGCGCCCCCGCAGCCCGGCCAGTAACGGAGACTATGACCATGAGCAAATCAGGCACGTTTTTTATCTTCATCTTCGTCGCCGGCTTCGTGCTGGTGACGCAGTCCGCCTTCATCGTCCGCCAAGGCACGCAGGCGATGGTCCTGCAATTCGGCCGTCCCGCGAGCCTTTACACGGAGCCCGGGCTGAAATTCAAGACGCCCTTCATCCAAAACGTGCGCGTGTTCCAAAAGCGCGTGCTGAACGTGGCGCCGCCTGCTGAGGAAGTGATTTTGGCGGACCAGAAGCGCCTTGTGATCGACGCGTTCGGTCGCTACCGCATCACCGACATGCTGGCCTTCAACAACGCCGTCGGCACGGAAGACGCCGCCCGCGACCGCATCAACAACCTGATCAACTCCGTCACCCGCGAAGTGCTGGGTACGGCCACGCTGACAGACGTGCTGTCGGACAAGCGCGCGCAGCTGATGCATTCGATCAAGGAACGCGTGAACGCGGCCGCCAAGAACCTCGGCGTTGAAATCGTCGACGTGCGCATCGGCCGCGCCGACCTGCCGGAGCAGACCAGCCAGTCAATCTTCGACCGCATGAAAACCGCCCGCCAGCAGGAAGCGGCCCAGTTCCGCGCCGAAGGTAAGCAGTTTGCGCAAGAGACCCGCGCGCAGGCCGACAAGGAACGCACCGTATTGCTGGCCGAAGCCGGCCGTCAGGCGCAGATCCAACGCGGTCTCGGCGACGAGGAAGCGATCAAGATCTATGCCGATGCGTTCAAGCAGGACCCCGAATTCTACGGTTTCTACCGCAGCATGGAGGCGTATCGCGAGAGCCTCTCCGGATCCGACACGACGCTGATCCTGTCGCCCGACAGCGACTTCTTCAAATACTTCAAGGAAAGCGCCGGCGCGAAATCGCCGAAGTGACCGGATGACCGACCTTGCCGTTGCGCTGGGATTGATGCTGGTGATCGAAGGGGCGATGTATGCGCTCTTCCCCGATGCCATGAAGCGCATGACCGCGCAGATCGCGCTGCTCCCGCCGCAGCAGCTGCGCATGGCGGGGCTGCTGCTCGCGCTGCTGGGTTTCGTGGTGGTCGCGATGGTGCGGGGAATGCCCTGAAAAAACTTCTACGGATTCGGGTTCCCGAATCCTGCTGTCTTCCGACAAAAATATCGTCGCTTTCATTGATTGACGGTATTCCCCAACAGGCCTAACTCTAGATGAAACAACCTAAAAAGGTTATGGAGGATTCTGTAAATGCTTACCTTGGTTTCCCGCTTTCCGGCAGTCATGGGCGCGCTCTGTGCCGTTGCGATGCTCGCGCCCGCCACCGCTTCAGCCGCGTCGCCCGACGGGTTTGAAACGCTCGCCGAAACGCTGCTGCCGACCGTCGTGAACGTGTCGACCTCGGCGAAAGCGCCGTCGCAGGCGCAGCGCCCGCCGCTGCCGGACCTGCCCGACCTCGCGCCCGGCATGCCCGGCTCGCCCTTCGACGAGTTCCTGAAAAAATTCTACGAGGAATACAAGAACCAGCAGGGTGGCAATGGCCGCCCGCCGGAAGACGATAAAGTCTCCGCGCTCGGCTCCGGCTTCGTGGTCGATGCGGTCAACGGCTATATCGTCACCAACAACCACGTCATCAAGGGCGCGGACGAGATCAAGATCATCCTGCATGACGACACGACGCTGGATGCGACACTGGTCGGCACCGACGAAAAAATCGACATCGCGGTGCTGAAGGTGAAGACCGATATTCCGCTCGTCTCGACCAAATGGGGCAACAGCGACAATTCGAAAGTCGGATCCTGGGTGCTCGCGATCGGCAACCCCTTCGGTCTCGGCGGCACCGTCACGGCGGGTATCGTCTCCGCGCGCCAGCGCGATATCAGTGCCGGTCCCTATGACGACTTCATCCAGACCGACGCATCGATCAACCGCGGCAATTCCGGCGGCCCGATGTTCAACATGAACGGCGAAGTGGTGGGCGTGAACACGGCCATCTTCTCCCCCTCCGGCGGCTCGGTCGGCATCGGCTTTGCCGTGCCGTCCAACATCGTCAAAAACGTCGTCGAGCAGCTGATCAAATACGGCAAGACCAAGCGCGGCTGGCTCGGCGTGCGCATCCAGGACGTGACGCCCGATATCGCGGAAGGCTTGGGACTCCCTAAGAATTCGCATGGCGCGCTTGTCTCCAGCGTCACCGAAAAAGGCCCGTCGGAAGCAGCCGGCATCCAGTCCGGCGACGTCATCATGACGTTTGACGGCGCGCCCGTCTCCGCCATGAAACGCCTGCCCCGCATGGTGGCGGAAGCGGAAGTCGGCCGCAAGGTCGAGCTTGGCATCTGGCGCAAGGGCGAGAACATGAAGATTACCGTGACGCTGGGCGAGCTGGAGGCGGCGGAAAGCGCAGGCCAGCTGACGCCGGGCGGCAAGGACAAGCCCGGCACCGCGCCGGAAGAAAAACTGCCTGCGACCGACGTGCCGTCGATCGGCATGAAGCTGTCGCTGCTCACCGACGAAGCGCGCGAAAAATACGCGGTGAACAAACAGGTGACGGGATCGGTCATCACGGAAGTCACCCCCAACGGCCCCGCCGCGCAAAAAGGCCTTGCCGAAGGCGACGTGATCATCGAGATCGACCAGCAGGACGTCGCAACGCCCGAAGACGTGGCGACCCGCGTGGCCGCTGCCGAAAAGGCGGGCGAGCCGTCGGTGCTGCTGTTCATCGCGCGCAAGAACGACCGTAACTATGTCGTGATCAAGTTCAAGAAATAAGGTGGCTGGGCAACAGCATACCGTTCTTGTCATCGGGGGCCCGACTGCCAGCGGCAAGTCGGGCCTCGCGCTGTCTGTGGCGCGCCGTAAAAACGGCACTATCATCAACGCCGATTCCATGCAGATGTATAACGGCCTCGGCATCCTGACCGCGCAGCCGTCGATTGAGGATTTATCCGCCGCACCTCACCGTCTCTACGCCACGCTGCAGCCGGACGATATCTGTTCCGCCGCCCGCTGGCGCGATATGGCGCTGGCGGAAATTGACCGCGTGATCGGCGAAGGGAAATTCCCCATCATCGTGGGCGGCACAGGATTTTATATCCGCACGCTGCTCAGCGGCATCAGCCCCGTACCAGAAATCGCCCCCGAAATCCGCGACCGGCTGAACGCGCGGCAAAAGGAAATCGGCAACCCCGCCTTTCATGCCGAGCTGCAAAAACGCGACCCCGCGATGGCGGAAAAACTGAACCCCTTTAACACCCAGCGCCTTGTGCGCGCGATGGAGGTGCTGGAGGGCACAGGCAAAAGCCTTGCCGAATGGCAGGCATTGCCGCCGGAGCCGCCGCCCGCGCATTTAAAATTTATCACAGCGACGCTGGTGCCGCCGCGCGAAAAACTCTATGCGCAATGCGATGCGCGTTTCGGCATCATGCTGAAACAGGGCGCACTGGAACAGGTAAGGGAATTCATGAAAACGGCAACGCCCGGCATGCCGCTTGCCAAGGCTCTCGGCTATCCCGAACTGTCATCGCATCTGGCGGGGAATATTTCGCTGACCGACGCCATATCGCTGACGCAGCAGTCGACGCGCAACTATGCCAAACGACAGACGACATGGTTCCGCAACCAGATGGTGCCGGATATTGCGCTGGACGCGCCGGATGCGGAAAAGATTTTTCCGCTATTGTGATTATTTCTTCAGCGCCGCGAGGATTTCCTGCAGCAGCCGGGTATGTTCCCGCTGATGGCCCAAGGATTCCTCGACCATTTTCAATCCGCGCTGCTGTTCATCCAGCGCTTTGGCATGGTTGTCCCAGACGCGCTTGTTCTGGCTTTTGGCAAAAATCAATACGACAGAAATCACGAGCACGAAAATGCCGATCGGCAGCAGGTTCTTGCCGTAGACGGCCCAGAAACCGGGCGTCGCGCCTTGCGTCGCCGCCGTTTTCTCGACCGCATATTTGTCGAAGTCGGCAAGGTTGTCATTCCAGGCGGAGCCGGCGAACCATGTGCCTTTTTTCATGTTGAAATAGTAATTCAGCTCTGACGTCCAGGCCGCGTAGCTGCGCGCATATTTCTTGAAGAAATCGTCATTCGCATCGGGCAGGTCGAGTTCGATGATGCCGCGATAAAGGTTCTCGTAATACTGATCGTCGTATTTGGTCACGACGGCGTTCAGCAGCACCAGTTTTCCGGCATAGGGAAAAAACTTCGTTTCGAAGGCATATTCGCCCTCGGCCGTTTTCTCGAACTTCACGACCTGCGGGTCGCTTTTCATCTGCTGCTCGAAAAACGCGACGAGCGATTCACGCGTCGGGGTTTTCAATTCTTCCTTCGCAGGCGCGCGCACGGCGATCTTGGCGGAGGCTTCGGGAGAGGCAATGGCGGGCGCGGCAGAGAAAGCCAGCAATGCGAAGCAAAGGGCGGCGAAAATACGGGTCATGAAAATTTCCTGATTAGAACAGCTTGTCCATCGTGCTTTGTTTTTTCTCGATCACCGGCACCTGGCCTTCGTTCACGGGCTTGCCCGTGGCTTCGTTGTTTTCGAGGCGCTGTTTTTCCTGCTTGGCGTCGACGACGGAAGACGGCGCTTCGCCGGGCTTGTCGGACCAGAAGATCAGCTTGTCGACCAGTTTGCGGTTTTCAAGCTCGATCACGCCGTTCTCGCGGTTGATCGCGGTGCGCACGGAAGGATCTGCGTTTTCCGCGCCCATTTTTTGCAGCAGCGCGTCTTCGGCGCTGCCCTTTTGCGCGGTCACGGTGTTGTCGCCCATCAACGCGGCTTTCGCCTGGTTGGAGGCCTCCGACGCAGGGGGCAGCGAATCCGGCGACGGCGCGCGCAGGTCGTAATCGGGGGGCATCGTCAGCGGCGCGCGCTTGACCACCATGAATTCGTCGGGCGAGGCGCGGCCCATGCCGATCTGCTTTTTCACGTCTGAGCAGGCGCCGAGCGTGGCCGCCAAGGCAACAGCGAGGATAAGGCTGGATTTACGCATTTTTAGGATCCTTTTTGCTGCCGCTTTTGTCGAAGATCGTATCGAGAATAAGGAAGATCGCGCCGATCACGACGCAGGCATCGGCTATATTATAGGCCGGCCAGTGCCTGTCGCCCAGATGCATGTCGATAAAATCGGCGACCGCGCCGAAGCGCACCCGGTCGATCACGTTGCCGATCGCCCCGCCGATAATGAGCGGCAGCGCAAAGAAAAGCATTTTCGTGCGCGCCAGCACCAGCCAGATCAACAGGCCGAGGGAGATCAGCATGGACAGCGCGATGAAGAGGAGCGGTGTTTTTCCCGCGCCAGCGCCGAACATGCCGAAGCTGATGCCGCGGTTCCAGACCATGGTGAAGTTGAGCCAGTCGTTGAAGACGACCTGTTTGTACTCTTCCTGCTGGTCGGAGAAATATTCGACCATGTCGCGCGTCGTGAACCATGTCCAGAAATCGGGATTTTCGGATTTCACGCGCAGCATCGATTCCATGACGAACCATTTCGACGCCTGATCGAGCCCGATCACGACGAGGATCAGGAAGAAGGCGACGATGAAATAACGGCCGGGCCGGATGACTTGTTCAGACATGTTCCAAGTGGCTTAATTTGTTATAATGACGTGGATTTGAGCACAGCGGCTGCAGCATGGCAATCCTGTTTGATTTGTGCGGAAAGCGCCTCCAGCCCCTTGAATTCCTGCTCGGGCCGCAGGAATTTCACCGGCTGGACGCGCAGGTTTTTTCCATAAATTTCGCTATCAAAGTCGAAAATATAGGTCTCGAAAATCGGTTGAGTGATGCGGAACATCGGGCGGATGCCGAAATTCGCAACGCCCTCGCGCCACACTGTCTCCCCCTCGATAAGCACGCGGACGGCATAGATGCCCAGCGGCAGGCGCAGATAACGCCCTGCCTGCTGGTTGGCGGTCGGGTATCCCAACTCGCGCCCCCGTTTATCGCCATGTACGACCGGCATGTCGATCTCCCAGCGGCGGCCGAGTAAGGCGGCGGCATCGTCCAGCTTGCCCGCGCGCAAAAGACCGCGCACGCGGGTCGAGGAATAGGTTTCCTCGCCGTCACAGGTGACAGGGTCGATGGCGGTCACGCCGAAGCCCGCGATGCGGCGCAGCTGTTCGACATTCCCAGCGCGCCCCCGACCGAAGGCGAAATCGCGCCCGACCATCACGTGCCGCACGCCAAGCTGGTTTTTAAGGACCTTTTCGATGAAATCCTCTGCCGTCAGCGCGGCGAGCTGGGCATTGAATTCCGCCGCAAAAAGATGCGCCACGCCAAGGCTGCCGAGGATGCGCTGTTTCGCAGGCAGCAGGGTCAGGCGGAAGGGTTCGGTGTCCGGCTGGAAAAATTCGCGGGGATGCGGCTCGAAGGTCAGGACCGACAGCGGCGCGTTCTGGATGCGCGCGATATCGGCCGCCTGCCGCAACAGCGCCTGATGGCCCAGATGCAGCCCGTCGAAGTTGCCGATCACGCAGACGGAGCCGCGCGCATCGTCCGGAATTTCTTCGAGGTTGTTATGTAATTTTATCATTGCCGTTATTTTTTAATCCTGCCGCCGTATAATAAAAGAAAAGGAATAAAAACGCCATGCGCCTGCTTGCCGCCTTCGCCCTGCTCCTGATCTTCTGCGTGCCCGCTTCTGCCGCTCAAAAACGCACCCAGTGCAACTGCATGGCCGAGCCGCTGGAGAAACGCTGGGAAAAATCAGGCGCGGTTTTCACCGGCACGGTGGCGGAGGCTGTCGAGGTCAAGGAATGGAGCCAGCGCGGCAATGCGGATATGCCGCTGATTGTCACTGTAAAAGTGGATCAGGGCTACAAGGGTGTGGAAAAGGGGAACACATTCAAGTTTTACAGCAACAAGCAGGTGAACACCTGCATGGGCGCGGATTTTGAAGCGGGTAAATCCTACCTGTTCTTCGCCTACCAGCGGGCACCGGATGTCTACGAGCGCTGGTCGCTTTATGATTTTCCGTCGGGTACCTATGACGTGGGCGGGTTGTGCGGCGGCACGCGCGCGAGCCACGATGCGGCAACGGCGGCGGAGATCGCGGAAATCGAAAAACTGCCGAAGGACGGAAAGTTGCTGACGGCCAAAGAGGGCGTTATCGGGCTGCCGCCCGAGAAGCCAATGGCGACGACGAAAGAATAATCAGACGCTTTCCGACGATTTATCGAAGCTGATGATCTGCGCGGAGCGGCGCAAGTTAAGCCCGGCCCAAACATCCACCAGTGCATCGACCAGCTTCTGCATATCGGCATCCGAATGCAGCGGCGTGGGCGTCAGGCGCAGGCGTTCGGTGCCGCGCGGCACGGTCGGGTAGTTGATGGGCTGCACATAGATATTGTGCTTTTGCATCAAATCATCGCTCGCCTTTTTGCACAGGCGCGCATCGCCCACCATCACCGGCACGATATGGCTGACGGAGGGCAGGACGGGCAGGCCCGCTTCCAGAAGCATCTTTTTCAGCGTCGCGGCGCGTTCCTGCTGGCGCTCGCGCTCGGCAGCCGAGGATTTCAGGTGCTGCACGCTGGCGGTCGCGGCTGCCAGCAATGCGGGCGGCAGCGCGGTCGTGAAGATGAAGGACGATGCGTAGGAGCGCACGACATCGATGACGGCCTTGGTGCTGGCGATATACCCGCCCATGACGCCGAATGCCTTGCCCAGCGTGCCTTCAATGATATCGATGCGGTCCATCTGGCCGTCGCGCTCGGCCACGCCCGCGCCGCGCGGACCGTACATGCCGACGGCATGGACTTCGTCGAGATAGGTGAGCGCGCCGTATTTTTCGGCAAGGTCGCAGATTTCCTTGATCGGCGAAATGTCGCCATCCATCGAATAGACGGATTCAAACGCGATGATTTTCGGGCGGCAGCGCTCGACCGATTGCAGCAGTTGTTCGAGGTGCTGGACATCGTTGTGGCGGAAGATGAATTTCTCGCAGCCCGAACCCTTGATGCCCGCGATCATGGAGGCGTGGTTCAGTTCGTCCGAGAAAATAACGCAATCGGGCAGCAGCTTGGCGATCGTGCTGATCGCCGCTTCGTTGGAGATATAGCCAGAGGTGAACAGCAGCCCCGCTTCTTTGCCATGCAGGTCCGCGAGTTCGTCTTCCAGCATCACGTGGTAATGCGTATTGCCCGAAATGTTGCGCGTGCCGCCGGCGCCAGCGCCCGCCGCCTTGGCCGCGTCGCACATCGCGCCGATGACTTTGGGGTGCTGGCCCATGCCGAGGTAATCGTTGGAGCACCAGATGGTGACTTCGCGCTCGATGCCGTCTTCGCCGCGATAGAGCGCCTGCGGGAAACGTCCGGCTTGCCGTTCAAGATTCGCGAAAACGCGGTAGCGGCCTTCCTTGTGCAGGTCGGCGATGCGGCCCTGGAAAAAGCTTTCGTAAAAGCCGAGTGCCGTTGCTTTGGCGGGGGCGATTTCGGCAGATTTAGGAAACTTTGTCAGGGGCATGGTCGTTTTCCACTTCAATGTGCTGTCCTAGATTTACACCCATGAAGAGGCCGCTTCAATGACATTGGTCAAGAAATCGGCTACAATAAAAAGAACCGGTTTGGTCTTCTTTCGTAAATCGCTAGACCATTCAATGCATTAACTTTAGGCTGATGCCATGATTATCGTTTTCGGATCCATGAACATCGACCTCATCATGCCGGTCAGCCATTTTCCCAAGACGGGGGAGACGGTTGCCTGCACCGCCGATTACCTGAGTCGCACAGGCGGCAAGGGTGCGAACCAGGCGGTTGCCGCTGTGCGCGCCGGCGCAAAAGTCGCGATGGCCGGCAAAGTGGGCGACGATGCCTTCGGCCGCCGCTCGGTGAACAACCTGAAGACCCAAGGCGTCTGGACAACCGGCATCGGCATTTCGGAGCGCCCGACG
>JAQSWE010000045.1 GCA_029266795.1 Alphaproteobacteria bacterium
TCGCGGCGCGGTTTTCTTCCTTGTCCATGCCGTTTTCGGCGACGTTGCTGTTCGATCCGACCGAGGCATACAGCGTCTTGCCATCCGCCGAGGCGACGAGGTTTTTGGTCCAGTGGTGGTTGAGCGGGCCGCCGGGCAGATCGGCGACCTTGACCGCCGCATCCTTGATCTCCGTCGCGCCTTCCGTATAGGTGAATTTTACGACCGCATCGGTATTCGCCACATAGAACGTGTTCCCCACCAGCGCCATGCCGAAGGGCGAATTGAGGTTTTCGAGGAATTTTGTGCGCAGGTCGGCAACACCGTCACCATCTGTGTCGCGCAGCAGCGTGATGCGGTTCGCGCTTTTGGTAGCCGCGCCCGCTTTCTTCATGGTCTTTTTCATGAACCAGCCCTTGATGCCCTGGCCGTCTTCCGGCTTGGGCGGGGCGTTGGTTTCGGCCACCAGCACATCGCCGTTCGGCAGCGTATAAATCCAGCGCGGATGGTCGAGCTTGTCGGCAAAAGCGTTCACCGAAAGCCCCGCCGCCGCCGTGGGTTTGCCGCCCGCCGGCCATCCCGTCGCCTTCGCCACCTTCACGGTCGGAATCAGCGCCTTTTCCGGCTTGGGCAGCGCAGGGTTATAGCCGTAACCAACAGGACCGGTTTCCTGCGCATGGGCAGCACAGGCAACAAGCCCGAACATCAACAGGCCGGTGAGCGGAAGGACATAACGCATCTGGATTACCCTTTTGATAAATTTAAGGCTTAACGCTGTTGGACGCCGATAGGTTCCGTTGTTTTGGCTCGCTCATTAATAATAGCCTCAATCTTATTGGCCAGCATGGGGTCTGGATGCCAGATTTCACCTATTGGAGAAAATATTTCGTCAGCAATCTCCGCAAGGTTCGGAGAGAAAACTGCCCTGCAGTCTATTACAGCGCTTTTGGAATAAACATGGCTAGGTATGGAGCTCTTTCTCAGATCGAATTCCTGTTGTGGCATTGTAAATATTTCAGACCTAAATTTTTCTAAATCTCTGTTATTCCAGAACAGATCAAAAAATTTGCTTCTCGAAATTTTAAGATCATAGCTCGCACTTTTGGAACTCGTCGTACTTCTTACACTAATCTCTATTTTTAATGCTAAGGGATGCCTTTCAAAATTTGATTTCTTAGATACATCTCCAGAAATCAGTTTGTAACCCTGATCTTCTAAACTAGCTAAAATTTTACTTTTTAATGCATCTGCAAGCTGCTGCGGCTCTTCAGGCAAGCAAAATGCGCCGCCTCTTTGATTGTACCCTACGCTTAACGTAAACGAGTTAAATACATTTAAAGCCGTATGATCAGCGGGGTATCCAGCCCACTCAGGAACCTTAGGACCAGCGAAGAAAACAACATAGGATATCGAAATCAAAATACAAATGACGGTAATTAATAAGATTTTTTTCATTTTAGAACTAAATAACCCTTTTACGCCATCAACCGCTTCTCCAGATCATTCGCCGCAAACGCCTTTTGCAGTTCCGAACTGTCAAACCCGTTCAGCAGCCGCGCGCGGGCGAGCATATGCATGATGCGGGCTTCGGAGATGTTATAGAGGTCGAAGCGGCCGGAGATGTCGCCGCTCGCGCCTTTCAGCGTTTCGATGACGCGTTCCAGATCAGCGCGCGTCATGGCGAGCAGCTGGTCGCCGGTTTTCGCGCCGGGGAAATGGCTGTCGGCGCGGCCGCCGCGCAGGAAGATTTCGGCGAACATTTCTTTTTCGCCGCCGCCAATCGCCCAGCCGGACGAGCCCGAGGTCAGCGCCACCACGCCCTCCCCCATACTAAATCCCACATCGCCCACCACCACATCGCAGACCGTATTGCCGATGGCGGCGACCAGCGGCGTGCCGGGCTTGTGCTGCGCCACGATTTTGCTGTGTTTCATGTTCAGCTTCATATTGCCGAAATTATCGATGTAATAAATCGTGCCTTCGGGCAGCTGCGGGAAGCTGGAAATATTTAAGGGTTCGCCTAGGTAAGACAGCCCCTCCAGCAATTCGCGGTAGCCGCGCGCTTTCAGCGTCTGTTTTATCTTCTCTTCGCCCATCGAGGAAAAGCGCGTCGCCAGATGCAGCGTCAGGTCCGCCATCGCATCGGGGAAATAATCGCGGCTACGGAATTGCGAGCCGGAATCGGGGACGGAGGTCTGGAAGAACACCATTTCCCCCGCCTTCACCGCGTCATGGAACGGGGCCAGCGTATAGCCCGCATTCACCGCCAGCAGCACGACACCCGATGACGTCATGCCCAGCACGATCTTTTCGCCGGCACTTTTGACGCTGACGATGTTTTTGCGCGGCGCGCAGTTGGTGTGAAAAATATGCCCGTAGCCGAGTTTGGAATTGAACACCAGCTGCGCGGTCTTGAACCCCGCCACGATGGTGTCCAATGATGCGATGGAGCCCACATCGATATTCGCCGGATACAATCCGCGCGTGACGCAGGCGGTCACCAGCGACTGGTGCACCTCGTCATGCGCAAGGTCGTCGCGCGGATAATCGGTCAGGATTTTAAGGACGGGCGTCAGGCGTCCGTCGCGGTCGATGAGCTGCATGTTTTACCTCTTTGAAAACAGTATAAGCCTTGTAAAAAACCGTATCAATAACAGAGGCTTACGCTAGATTGACATAAGATTTATGATAACCTACTCTATATCTATGCCCGTGCCCGAAACCGCCCCGCCGCAAGCCCCCTTGCGCTTTGATTTCAACAAGGCGGCGCGGGATATTGTTTCCGACCATCCGGAATTAAAACGCAACACTGTCTTCGTCGATCTCAACACGAATGCGCGCACCGGCCCGCGCCTTGCCCGTATCCGCGCGACGCTGTCGGGCAAGTTCCGGCAGATGCTGCGCGGTGCGCGCCAAAAGGCCGACACGCTGAAACGCGGCTCCGCCCATGCGGTCGCCGATGGCGATGATGGCGTGAAGGTATTGGCGATGACGCTCGACCGCCCGTTCGGCCTGCTGGCAGGGCGCTGCGTGAGCGATGAAATGGACCAGCTTTTCGCTTTCCACCACGAAATCGGCCATCTGGTCGTGCCCGCTGGCCATGCGGGCAAGCTGGACAACTATTTCAGCAAGCTGTTCGGCATATCGAATTCGGGCCGCGAAGTCGCCGCCGATGTTTACGCCACCATCCGCCACCTGCAGAAATACGGCGCGGAGAGCGAACCGCTGGAATTCGCGCCGTTCAAGCGCGCGACAGACACCATGAACAACAGCCATGACGATGCGCAATCCTATGTCACCAGTTTCGCCATCGACGCGGTTTTGCGCGACCGCCATAAATTGCTGGCCGCAGACCTGACGCCCGCACAGGTGGTGGAAAAGGTGAATGAATATCACCTGCGCTACACCCCCACGGCCTCGCAGGTCGACGCGCTGCTGAAGGATTTCGCGCCCCTGCAAAACCAGATCCCGAAAATATCGCGCGACAACACCGCGCCGCTGCTGAAGCTTGCCGAAATCGCGCTCGATCCCGCGACCTCGCCGCAAGCGTTCTACATGGCGAACCGCGTGCTGGGCGTGTTCCTCGGCAAAATGCTGACGGGATCGATGTGGGTCGATATCGCGCGGCAGCTGCACGAGAAGGAAAAGACCGTCACGCTCGACAGCATCTTCCCGCCGCCCGAAAGGCGCGCCTTTCCCGCCCTTTTGCCCCGGCGCGCCGCCTGAATTTTAAGGTTTACCCGCCAGCTATGATTATGGTAACGTAATCGCCATGCAAAAGAGCCTGACGCAAATATTCAACGAAACAGCCGAAAAAGCGCATGACGCTTTCCCGCTGGCGTTTCAGGCTATGGTGATCTTCCAGCCCTCCGCCGATGCCCCGCTTTATGTATCGCCTGAGTTCGCCGAACACCTGACGAAAAATATAGACAGCGTGCGTAAATCGATGCGCGACACTGGCAAGGAAATGGAACGGCTGAATGCCGCCGGCGTTGCCTCCCCCTATTTCCCCGTCGGCGGCAAGGTGGCGCAGATGATCGCGCTGCAGGACAAGGCGCTCGGTTATTTTACCCGCGGCTATACGGCAGAAATGCGCGCGGTCTATGTGCTCGACCACGAAATCGGCCATCATGTCGTGAAAAACGGGCGCGGCCATGGGCCGCATCTGGCCGAGGCGGCGGCGGATGCCTATGCGTCGCTGCGCCATATCCAGCGTTACGGGCAGGCGACAGAATTTTTCGATTACCTGAACAAGGCATCAATGGTGGTGCTGGGCCAATCGCGCATCCATTACACGCGCGACACCATGATGCGCGTGAAGGAATTCGCGTGGGAACAGGACATATCGCAGCTGAGCCTGCAGGAAACCGCGCGGCTGGCCGAACGCATCGCGCAGGAATGCCACCTTGAACAGCGCAAGCTCGACAAAATCGCGCTGGCGTTTTCGGGCGCGGAAAAAATCTATGCCGAGAAGCTGGGAACCAAGAACGAGGTCGTGGCAAAAACCTACGCCCAGGACCCGGCGGCCTATGAACTCTTCCTCCGAGAAACGCTGAAGGTGATGCAGGCGAACAGCGATGCCGATGTGCAGCGCGCGGCTTATGAATTTTTTCAATACCCGCCGATGAAAGCCTTCATCGATAACGCCGTCGCCACAAACCCGGAATTCGAACACGTGCCCGCCACGATAGCCGCCGCGAAGAAATTCGCCGATATCCCGCGCGTGCCGGAACCCCCGCCCCCGCCGCGCAAGCCGCCGACACCGTATTTTGATCGCGGTTAGGCTTTCTTGCGCCAGCTGGGCTCCGATTTATTCAGGAACGCCGTCAGGCCTTCCTTGCCCTCGTCCGATGCGCGCGCTTCGGCGATCTGGCGGACGGTCAGGTCGATCACCTGTTCGTCGATCGGGCGGCCGACCAGTTCCAGCATCAGTTTCTTGCCGCGGCCCTGCGCCTGCGGTGCGCCGTCCATCAAGGCGGCGATGACTTTGCCCGCGACCGCATCCAGTTGGCCAGTGGCTGCGACTTCATGTGCGAAGCCGATGCGGTAGGCGGTATCGGCGTCGAAGCGTTCCGCCGTCATGAAATAGCGGCGCGCCATGCGCAGGCCCATCGCGTCGATCACATAGGGCGCGATGATGGAGGGGATCAACCCGATGCGCACTTCCGACAGGCAGAACTGCGCGCCCTGCTCCGCGATCAGGATGTCGCAGCAGGACGCCAGACCCACGCCGCCGCCGAAGATATTGCCATGCACCAGCGCGATGGTCGGCTTGGGGATGAAATTGAGCGTCTTGAGCAGCGTGCCGAGGCGCATCGCGTCCTGCACATTCTCGTCATAGGAATAATTCGCCGATTTGCGCATCCAGTTGAGGTCGCCGCCAGCGCAGAAGCTTTTGCCGTTGCCGCGCAGCACCAGCGCGCGCACGGAATTGTCCGCGCCCGCTTTTTTGACCAGTTCGGTCAACTCGTCCATCACCGCTTCGTTAAAGGCGTTGTGGACCTCCGGGCGGTTCAGGGTGATGGTGGCGACGCCACCGGCAACATCAAACAGGATCTGCTTGTCGGTCATTTTCTTTTTCTTTCCTCATGAGTTCCTCGATTCCGAAATCGAGTTTTTCTTCCAGTATGCCCTTGATATAGAGCATGACCACATTGGCGGCGAAGGCCGACCAGAATATAACCGTGTTCTGCAAGAAAAGCATCACCGCAAAAACCAGGATTAAAATGAGCGTGAAGCGATAGAGATGCCACAAAACACGCAGCCGCTTCGGCAGACCGCGCGGCTCGACCAGCGAATATTTCTGCGCCTTCATCCCCCAGCGCCCGTAAATCCGGCTGAGTTTGTACATCAGCGGGTTCATCAGTCGTCGTCTTTCACGAAATGGTTTTTCAGCAGCGGGTCGAGTTTTTTCTCGTACATGCCCAGCAGCACAAAACATCCGACCGCCAGCGGCACGCAGGCCACCACCGTCCACAATTCAAGGCGGCAAAACAGCGGCAGCAAAATCGCCGCGCAAAGCGTCATCAAGACATGGCTATAGGCGCGCAGCAATTTGCGCGGATATTTCTCCAGCTTCGACTGGTCCACGCGCCCATAAGCCAGCGGCTTGCCGCCGAACACCGTGCCGAAAAGGATGAGGAATTTATCCTGCACCATCACATCCTGAACACGCCAAACTGCGGATCGCCGATGGGGGCGTTCAGCGTGGCGGAGAGGGAGAGGCCCAGCACCATGCGCGTATCGGCGGGGTCGATGATGCCGTCGTCCCAGAGGCGCGCGGAGGCGTAATAAGGGTGGCCTTGGGTTTCGTACTGGTCGCGGATGGGTTTCTTGAAGGCTTCTTCTTCGGCTGCCGACCACACTTCTTTCTTGGCGGCCATCGCGTCTTTCTTCACTTGCGCGAGGACGCTCGCCGCCTGTTCGCCACCCATGACGGAGATGCGGGAATTTGGCCATGTCCAGAGGAAGCGCGGGTTATAGGCGCGGCCGCACATGCCGTAGTTGCCAGCGCCGAAACTGCCGCCGATCAGCACGGTGAATTTCGGCACTTGAGCGCAGGAAACCGCATGGACGAGTTTCGCCCCGTCCTTCGCAATGCCGCCCGCTTCGTATTTCCGGCCCACCATGAATCCGGTGATGTTCTGCAGGAAGATCAGCGGAATTTTGCGCTGGCAGCAGAGCTCCACGAAATGCGCGCCCTTGACCGCGCTTTCCGAGAACAAAATGCCATTGTTGGCAATGATGCCGACCGGATAGCCGAACAGATGCGCGAAGCCGCAGACCAGCGTTTCGCCATACAATTTCTTGAATTCGTCGAATTCGGAATTATCGACGATGCGGGAGATGATTTCGCGCACATCGAACGGTTTGCGGCTGTCATGCGGGATGATGCCGTAGATTTCTTTGGCGTCGTATTTCGGCGCGCGCGGGTCGCGCACGGCCAAGTCGATTTTCTTGACGCGGTTCAGGTTGCCGACGATGCGGCGCGTGATCTGCAGCGCATGACCGTCATTCTGCGCGTAATGATCCGTCACGCCCGACTGGCGGCAATGCACATCCGCGCCGCCCAGATCCTCCGCGCTCACCTCTTCCCCCGTCGCGGCCTTCACGAGCGGCGGGCCGCCCAGGAAAATCGTGCCCTGGTTTTTCACAATGATCGATTCATCCGACATCGCGGGAACATAAGCGCCGCCCGCCGTGCAGGAACCCATCACGGCGGCAATCTGCGGAATGCCGCGCGCCGACATATTGGCTTGGTTGTAAAAGATGCGCCCGAAATGTTCCTTGTCGGGGAACACTTCATCCTGCAGCGGCAGGAAGGCGCCGCCGCTATCGACCAGGTAAATGCACGGCAAATTGTTCTGTGCCGCGATTTCCTGCGCGCGCAGGTGTTTCTTGACGGTCATCGGATAATAAGTGCCGCCCTTCACCGTCGCGTCATTCGCCACGATCACGCATTCGGTGCCGGACACGCGCCCGATGCCGGAAATCATGCCGGCCGCCGGCACGACGTCTTTGTACGTGCCATAGGCCGCGAAGGCGGAGAATTCGAGGAAGGGCGAGCCGGGGTCGATGAGGTTTTTCACGCGGTCGCGGGGCAGCATCTTGCCGCGCGCGAGGTGCTTGGCGCGGGCGGTTTCGTCGCCGCCTTTCTGTATCTCCACCAGCTTGTCACGGAAATCGCCGACGACTTTTTCGGTCGCTTCAAAGTTCTTCTGGAATTCCTGCGACTGGGGCGACAGTTGCGATGCAAGCTGGGTCATGAATCCTCCGGTATTTGCGTTCACCGACTATAGGACAACAAAAAGGGCGGCTCAATTGATATGAGCCGCCCTTTATTTGTATGGAAAACGAAAGATCAGAGGTTCAGCGCGCGCTTCCATGCCGGTTTGCGCGCGGTTTCGTCATTCGCCACTTCCGCCCCCTTCACCGCCTTGTCAAAGGCAAGACCGGGTGCGGGTGCATGGTTGAGTTTTGACGGCGCAAGATCATTCGCAGGTGCGAGCGCAGCACCCAGCGTATCGCGTTCGGCATACATGGCCGCCACGCCGTCGAGCCTTTCAAGGCTGCGGGCCCCCGCGCGTGTCGAGGCGTTCACCAGCGCGCCCCCGCCCCATGCCATGACGGCGAGGAAGCGCAGCGGTTCTGTCACGATCGCCGCGGGTGGAAACAAAAGCCCCGTCGCCAGCAGCCCGATATTCGCGAACAAGCCGATGCTCGATACGCGGTCGGCAGTTTTGTTGAGTTTCATCAGGCGCGATGCCTTCGCCGCCAGATTGCCGACGAAGCTGTCATCGCCGACAGTTTTCTGCACCTTGTCCATTTCGCGCGCATTCGCATAGTGGCTGACGGCATATGCGCCAGCGATAATGGCGCCCGCGCTGCCCAGCACGCTGACCACCGTCGCCGTGACAACGGGGAGCAGCGCAGCGCCAGCTACCGTCGCCAGCACGGCCCCAGCGAACCATTTCAGCGAAGACTTCATGCTGTCACGGCTGCGACGCGCATCGCGCGCGGCCTGCGCGGCGACCTCCTCCTGATGCGGTTTCGAGAGGATCAGGCGGTCGGTCATTCATATCTCCATGCAGGGGTTAAAAAAACAAAACCCGCGCAAACAATTGCGCGGGGCATCACGAAATCTGTGCTGTTGGCGGGGCGGTGGTCTGGGCCTTTGCGGGTCCGGATCATCTGTCCAATCTTTAACGTGTTAAGAACTAATTCAAGACTAGAACAGCCCGCCTCTGATGTCAAAGGCGGGCTGTTAATAACTTGAATTGCTTAGGGTTTCGGCGCTGCCGGCGCTGCGGCCTTGGGTGCAGGCCGTTGCGCCTCTTCCTTCGGCTGGCGGCGGCTGAAAATGCTGAAAATCGATTTCGGCGAGGCCGCCGGCAGCGCCAAGTGCGCGGGGATCGCGGGCTGTGCTGCG
Source organism: Alphaproteobacteria bacterium (assembly GCA_029266795.1). Classification (GTDB taxonomy): domain Bacteria; phylum Pseudomonadota; class Alphaproteobacteria; order Micavibrionales; family UBA2020; genus JAPWJZ01. Next base: position 8,909 of record JAQSWE010000045.1, read on the forward strand.
GGCGGCAGGATGTCTTCGGCGGGGCGGATCACGCCTTCCGCCACCTGACGGTCATAGACCAGCTTCGCGGTCGGCTTGGTGCCGGTCGCGGTGCCGGTTGCGAATTCGGATGCGCCCCATGCCGCGAACATCGTGGTGACCGCGAGCGGATAGACAATCGCGGCCAGCGGCGCGAGCACCGGAATGGCGGGCGCGACAATCGCGCCGATGACGGTGAAGAAAGCGATATTGCTGATCTTGTTCAGCTTGGCCGCGCGCTCCATCGCTTTGCCCGCTTTTTGCTTCAGCTTCGGCACGAAATCGCTATTGCTCGCGTCTTTCTTGACGCCATGCAGCGCCAGCGCGCGCGACGCGTTGGAGACGAGGCGGAATGCGTTGACGCCCACCACGACCGCAGCGACGAAAGAAGGAATGGCGACAACCGCGACAGGCAGGAAAGCATGGGCCGCGATAAAGCCCACCACGCCCGCACCCATCCACAGCGCGCGGCGCTGCGCGCTTTTCTTGTTGTCTTGATGCTGGGCGGGCAGTTGTTCCAGCACCGCTTTTTGGGTGTTGGCAGAAAGCGCGTCGGATGAAGCCATGAGAGTATCCCCCGTAACAGGTTTACTGTTGAGGCCTCAGGCGTTCTTTTTGTCTTCCCAAGGCGCGATAAAGTTAAGGTCGGGCTTTCCCTTCGCCTTGTCAAGCTTGGGCAGCTCCATGGGATCGTTGGCCGCCACCAGCGCGAGCGCAGAGGGCGCGGGCGAGTCAGGCGTAATGTCATAGCCCACCGACTGTTCGAGGGCCTTTTTCACTTCACGTTCATTACCGAATAATTTCCACAACATTGTTTGTCCCTCCCCTGGGTTCATACCGGTCAGTATGTGGATAACTGAGCGGCAAATTATACCCAAATCCGGAAAATGTCAAATGATGCCAAAGGCTTGATGCTAATGGTTATCAGTTGCTCAAGATTTACATGGAAAATCAGGGAGAAGGCGGTCTTTTCCGTAACTTGAATTTTTCGACTTCGTCCGGCTTTTTGATTCGGGAAAAGTTCTTTTCGAACGCATCGCGCAGTTTTTGCGACTCGTGGCGGTCCAGCGTATCCACCGTCACCTGATCGACCTCGCGCTTGTGGCCGCGCATCATGGTGTCTATGGACGCCCCCTTGGACAACAAAAAGGCGACAAGGTCATTATCCTGCGACTTGGCGGCATAGAGCAGGGCTTCGGACGAAGCGGCGTTGACGTTCGCCCCCTTCTCCACCAGCAGCTTCACGATGGGGGCATTGCCCATCAGGCTGGCGGTGCGCAAGGCTAGGTCGTCCTCGAAATGCACATTCGCGCCGGCCTCCAGCGCCTCGTTGACGATATTGATCATGCCCGTCGCAGCGCCGGTCACGAGCTGGTAGCCCAGTTCTGGATTGTCTTCCGACATGGTTTTTCCTTTGGATAAGGCATCATAGCGGGCATGGGGCGGATGGCAAGATTGAATATTTGCAGGCGGGTTGCCCTGCGGCGGTGCAAAAAACTATACTGAGTCATGACCCAGATCGACCTCACCATTCCCCCGCGCGAAGCCGATATCGGCGGGCTCCATGTGCGCCGCATCCTGCCCTATGTGAAGCGGCGGATGGTCGGGCCTTTCGTGTTTCTCGACCATATGGGCCCCGCGCATTTCAATGCACATCAGGGCATCGATGTCGCGCCGCATCCGCATATCGGCCTTGCGACCGTGACCTATCTTTTCGAGGGCGAGATTTTCCACCGCGACACGCTGGGCAGCGCGCAGGCGATCACCCCCGGCGCGGTCAACTGGATGACCGCAGGGCGCGGCATCGCGCATTCGGAACGCACAACGCCTGCCGAAAAATCGCGCCCCCATGACGCGCATGGCTTGCAAAGCTGGGTTGCGCTGCCGAAGGAGTTCGAGGAATCCGCGCCCGAATTTTTCCATCATGGCGCGGAGACGCTGCCGGAATTCAATCATGGCGGCGCGACGGTGCGCATCATCGCGGGCCGCGCCTTCGGCCATGAAGCGCCCGTGAAAATCCACAGCCCGCTCTTCTATGCCGCCGCGACGATGCCCGCCGGCAGTTCGATCCGGCTGGAGGCGGAATACGCCGAACGGGCGCTGTATCTGGTGAAGGGCGGTTTGCGCATTGGCGACGACCGCGTGACGGCCGCCACCATGCCCGTCTTCGCCAGCGGCGATACGGTCGCAATCGAAGCGGAACAGGATTCCACCGTCATGCTGCTGGGCGGAGAACCGTTGCCGGAGCCCCGCTATATCGACTGGAATTTCGTCTCCAGCTCGAAAGAACGGTTATTGCAGGCGCGCGATGACTGGCGCCACCAGCGCTTCGGAAAAATTCCAGGCGACGATAAAGACTTCGTGCCTCTGCCTTAGGGTTTAAACCCGCCGGGACCGCGCTTCAGTTTCGGCGCGGGCGGCAGGTTGTCTTGGAGACCTGCTTTCGCCGGCGTGGTGATATCCTTCGCCGTTTCGCCGGCGATATCTTCCTTCAGCATCTGGATCGCGGTTTCGATCAGGCGCTTGCTCGCGCGGCCTTCGGTGAGGGTGGCAAGGTCGCTGAGGCCTTTCGTGAAGCGGTCGACCAGCTCGGGCGACATTTCTTTCCACGAATTGGTTTCGGTCACGCGCTCGATCAGCTGCACGCCAACATCGGCCATTTCCGATACCATGCGCTTGCGGCTGGAGGCGTCCATTTCCGGCAGCGCCGCCTTGAATTCCTCGCCCGAGATGGCGGAGCTGACGGCGGCGAAAGTGACTTTATGCACATGCACGTTGTCGGTCGCCAGCAGCGCGGCAGGGCCGCCATAGACGACCTGATCGTCATGCAGGATAGACAAGGCATCGGCAACCGGCTTCGGCAGGTTGCGAACGCTGCGGCCGCGCGTCGCTTCATCGACCAGGAGCAGCGCCGCCGAGTCTGAATCAAGGCAGTTGGTCTCGATCAACAGGTTGATGATCGGCGCGGTGTCGAGGTTGTTGATTTCGGAAGGATCGACCGTGCTGACATCGGCGCC
>JAQSWE010000273.1 GCA_029266795.1 Alphaproteobacteria bacterium
TACGCCCGCAACCTCGTCAATTTCCTGACGCCGCTGGTGGACAAGGAAACCAAGAACCTGAAAATCAACTGGGAAGATGAAATCGTCAAGGCGACCGTGTTGACCAAAGACGGCGAGATCGTCCATCCCAACTTCAAGGCATAAGGATACCTGAATATGTCGTCTAATGTTTCAGAACGGGCAGACAAAGTACAAGGCACCATGCAGGCGCTGAACGCGCAGGTCGCCGACCTCATCAACCAGCTCTCGGCATCCGAAGCCGCGCTGGCGGCGGCGCAGCATGCGGGCGGCACGCCGTTCTTCGTGATCGGCCTCACCGTCTTCGTCCTCGCCTGCTTCGTCGGTTATTACGTCGTCTGGCGCGTGACACCCGCGCTGCACTCGCCGTTGATGGCCGTCACCAACGCCATTTCTTCCGTCATTATCGTGGGCGCATTGATCGCGGTCGGTCTTTCCGACAACATGTTGTCGAAGGGCATGGGCTTCCTCGCCGTCGTGCTCGCCTCCGTCAACATCTTCGGCGGCTTCATCGTGACGCAGCGCATGCTGGCCATGTTCTCGAAAAAGAAAAAGAAATAAGGAATCGCTTCAATGTCCATGACCGTATCGCTGCTGGCCTACCTTGTTTCTTCCGTCTGCTGCATCATGGCGCTGCGTGGCCTCTCCGGCCCGCAAACGGCCAAGGGCGGATTGATATTCGGCATCGTCGGCATGGCGCTCGCGATTGTCACCACCATGTTCATGCCGCAGATGCAGGGCTTCGGCCTCATCGTCGCGGGCATCGCCATCGGCGGTGCCATCGGCGCGGTTGTTGCCAAGAAAATCGCGATGACGGACCTGCCGCAGCTGGTCGCGGCATTCCACTCGCTCGTCGGTCTTGCCGCTGTCATGATCGCGGCTGCCGCTTTCGGCAGCCCTGCGGCCTATGGCATTGGCGAACACGGTAATATCCATGTCGGCAGCCTGATTGAAATGAGCCTTGGCGTCGCCATCGGCGCGATCACCTTCACCGGTTCCATCATCGCCTGCGGCAAGCTGCAGGGCTTCATCACCGGCAAGCCGATCGTGTTCAAGGGGCAACACCCGCTGAACGCGCTGCTCGGCATCGGCGTGGTCGTCATGATCGTGCTGCTGTGCATGACGCAATCACCGCTGCTGTTCTGGGCAATCGTCGTGGTTGCGCTGCTGCTCGGCGTGCTGATGATTATCCCGATTGGCGGCGCGGATATGCCGGTCATCGTCTCCATGCTCAACAGCTATTCCGGCTGGGCGGCGGCGGGCATCGGCTTCACGCTGCAAAACAACCTGTTGATTATCGTGGGCGCGCTCGTGGGCGCTTCCGGCGCGATCCTGTCCTACATCATGTGCAAGGGCATGAACCGCTCCTTCTTCAATGTCATCCTTGGCGGTTTCGGCGGCGAAGCGGCGGCGGGCGGTGCGGCGGCGGTGAAATCGGACAAGCCCGTGAAAATCGGCTCCGCCGATGATGCGGCCTTCATCCTGAAAAACGCGGCCTCGGTCGTGATCGTCCCCGGTTACGGCATGGCGGTCGCGCAGGCGCAGCACGCGCTGCGCGAAATGTGCGACATGCTGAAAAAGAACGGCACGAAAGTGCGCTACGCCATCCACCCCGTCGCGGGCCGCATGCCCGGCCACATGAACGTTCTGCTGGCGGAAGCCAACGTGCCCTATGACGAAGTGCTGGAACTGGAAGACATCAACCGCGATTTCGCGCAGACCGACGTCGCCTTCGTCATCGGCGCAAACGACATCACCAACCCCGCCGCCAAAAAAGACCCGGCCTCGCCCATCTACGGCATGCCGATCCTCGACGTCGAATCGGCAGGCACCGTCTTGTTCATCAAGCGCTCGCTCGGCTCCGGCTATGCCGGCATCGATAACGAGCTGTTCTTTTATGACAACACGATGATGCTGCTCGGCGACGCCAAAGCGATGTGCGAAGGCGTCATCAAGGCGCTCGAGCACTCATAAGCCGAAAATTTCCGCTTTATGTTCAGCGTGAAATAACGCTGCGCCGCAGCATTCTGAATCACGCGAAAATTTCGCTAAACGCCTGAGCTACGCAACTTTTTCCAAGAAAGTAGCGTCTGGAAATAAGTTTATTTCCAAGTATACTCTTCAAAGCTTCCGAGCAATTGAAAGTGTCCCCGCATGGCGAGTTTAAACCGGTTTTTTGAACCGGACGGATGGCAGGAGGATTCATTTACCAGCACCACTGGTAAAAAGATCCGCTATGGCCATGCCGAACCTGCAGGCGACAAAAAAGGCACCGTCGTCATCACAACCGGCTATGCCGATTTCCGCGAGGCCTATCACGAAACAATCCATGAATATCTCGATCGCGGCTATGCCGTCTGGATGATGGACTGGGCGGGCCATGGCGGGTCGGAAAAAAACGCGAGCCCGCCGAAAAAAGGCCAGACGGTCGAAGACCATATCGAAGACCTGCGCAAATTCCGGCAGGAAATCGTGAAGTTCGATAAATCGCAGCCGCTGTTCCTCAGCACGCACAGCATGGGCGGGCAGGTGGCGCTCCGTTACCTCGAACAGCACCAATCCGATTTCAACTTCGCAATCCTCGCCACGCCGCTCGTCGAAATGCGCCCGATGGGGCCGTCGAAAGACCTCATGAAGCAGGCCTTCAATGCCGCCGTTGAAGGCGGTCTCGCCAACCAGCGCATCAAGGACGGCCGCCGTGCGCTCACGCGCCAATTAACGGCGGAACGCAAGGATATGCGCGAGAAAAACCCCGTGCGCATGGGCCTGCACAAGGCCTTCATGCTGTTGAACGATAAATTAAAAGCCGAAGACCCGACGATTGGCTATGTCGACAGCCTGTTCAAATCGACCGAAAAAACGGCGGATGAAAAATTCCTGCGCTCCATCAAGACGCCCATCCTGTTAGGCATCGGCAAGAGCGACGACGTGATCGATAACGATTCTGTGCGCCGCGCGGGACGCCTTGTGCCGAACGCGAAAACCGCCGAGATCGAGGGCGGGCTGCACGCGCTCTGGATCGACCGCGATACGCAGCGCAAGGCGTGGTGGCGCGAGATCGACGGATTCATTGCAAACCAGCTAAAACTGAAACCGGTGCCGCCGAAGGCTGTGCCGCCGCAACATGGGGGACCTTAACGGGATGTTGCCAGCCAAATTCAACCAGCCGCCGAATTTCACGGAAGGGCATTTCAAGAATGCCAAGGGCGCGGATATACGCTATGGCGTGTCAAAGGCCGACGGTGTCTCGAAAGGCAGCGTCGTCATCGGCAGCGGCTTCCGCGAAAATATCGAAAAATATTACGAA
>JAQSWE010000046.1 GCA_029266795.1 Alphaproteobacteria bacterium
CAATGCCGGTGCGGGTGCCGTAAATGCGGGTGTCAGCAATGGCAGCGGCATTGGTGGCGCGGCCGTCGGTGCCACGAGCGTTAACACGGGCGCTGGCGCTATCGGCGCAACGGGCGTCAACACGGGCGCGGGTGCCGTCGGCACTAGCTCGCTGAACAGCGTGAATACGCAAAGCGTGCTGGACAATACCGGCACCGCAGGCGCGAGTGGCACTGTTGCTCCTGCGCCCGTGGGGCGCAACGGTACGCTGAATGGTACCGCAGTCGGCACTACTACGAATACTAGCGTCACTGGCAACCTGAACGCCGCAGGCAATTCCCTGCTGGTCAATAACACGAACTATATGCGTCTTCAGTCCGGTGCGGTGCTGGACGCCAGCGGCCGCGTCATTACGGGAGCGCAGGTTCGGGGCAGCAACATTATCGACAGCCAGGGCCGCCCCTTGAGCGTCTCGACGTATATCGATACCCAAGGCCGCCTTGTGGACTTGAAGGGCAACGTCCTCTCGACTGCCATTTTCGCGGACGCGACCGGTCGACTCGTCAATGCGAACGGCCAGTACATTAACTCCTCCGGCCAGTTCGTCGACCTGAACGGAAACGTTATCGCACGCTAAAACGGCGCATTAAAAAATCCGGCTCGAAGGGTTCTCCCCCTTCGCGCCGGATTTTTATTTGCCGCAATTACTGCGCGCTGTCGTCGCCGCCCTTGTCGCGGTTGCGGAATTTACCGCCCTTGCCGCCCTCGCGACGCTCCGGCATGCAGGCCTTCAGCGCCGTGACGTCGGCCGCTGCCGACACGCAGGCGCGGCGTTTCTGGCCCTCGGCAATTCGTTTGTCGATATGCTCCAGCACCTTTTGCTTATGCTGCTCGAAATTCTTTCCGTCGCCCTTGCCGCCGCCGGTGCCGTCTTCCGCCATGGCTGCAGTTGCCGTCATCATGCTGATGGCGATGGCCGCTATCGTCATTTTATTAAACATGTTCTTTTCCTTTGGTTGTGAGCTTTCACCAGATTATACGCCCGACCGGTTAACATCCCTGCGAGCATTTTATTTCCGGAATTTAACGAGTTGTTAAATTATAAGATGGTGGAAAATAGGAGTGATGTTTTTACAACCCCTCTGGTCAGCGCCCTGATATTTGAGTATAAAAGTTTCTTAAAGCAAACCGATTTTGGAATAAAAACTGCGGCAGACTTAACGCTGCGGAGTTCCTTCAGGCAACGGAGAGCACAGTGAGCGAAGCAAAACCGCCGAAATACTTTATCCGATTTTCGCAAGATACCGATTTCGACAAGATCGCCGAATTCTACGATACCAACGCACATGAAAGCGTGCTGAAGCGTGAGCGCGACCTGATACGTACTATGGCGGATGAAGGCTCGATCGTCATTGTCGAAGATGAAAAGGGCAAGGTCGTCGCCGCCAGCATCACATGGCCGCACAAAACAGTCGATGCAAACGGCGTCGAGACGACGAAGTGGCACGAGCTCGGCACCACTCGCTGCATCCTCAACGGCTATCCCGGCCTGTTCGATGCGATGGTCGCGATCCAGAGTCTGCGGTCATTCCTGGTGGAGCCGCCGGAAAACGTGTTTCTCGCACGCATGCTGACAACGCCCGTGCAGGGCCTCGCCCGTAAGCTTGGCTGGCGCGACATGCAGGGCGAGGTGCCGCAGGAACTGGTCGATGCGCGCCTCAGGACTTTTTCGGGCGGCGATCCCGCGCTCGACAACTGGTTCGTCTTCGGGATGGAAGGCATGCCGACTACCGCCAAGTGGCTGGAAAATGCGATAGAGAACCCCATCCTCACGAACAAGAAAACAGGCGAGCAGATCGAGCTCGACTTTACCAAATCAACCTTCGTGATGATGTTCAAGGACGAGATCAAGAACCTCGCCGCGCGCGATTTCGGCGACGTTAACAAGCCGGATCAGGACCAGAACCTGCGCCAGCGCCGCGACAAATGGCTCAAGAAATTCTTCAGATAACACGAGGAACACAATGACCGACGCAAAACCGCCAAAATATTTCATCCGCTTCTCGCAGGAAGCCGATTTCGACAAGCTGTCCGATTTCTACGACCTCAATTCCCACAAGAACGTGCTGAAGCGCGAGCACGACCTCATGAAAAAAATGACCGAGGATGGTGCGGTTATTCTCGTCGAGGATGAAAAAGGCAAGATCGTCGCTGCCAGCATCACCTACGCTCATATGGCGAAGGATGAGCACGGCGTGGAACATATCAAATGGCAGGAGGTCGGCACGACGCGCATCGCCCTCAACGGCTTTTCCGGCATTTTTGATGCCATGATCGCATTGCAGGGCCTGCGCGGCTTTCTGGTGGAGCCGCCCGATACCACCTTCGTTGCACAGATGGAAACCACGCCCGTACAGAACCTCGCGGGCAAGCTTGGCTGGCGCAAGATGGAAGGCGGGCCTCCCGCTGAACTACTGGCCGGCAAGGGCAAGACAGTGGCGGATGGCCATGCCACCGCGAACGACTGGTATGTTTTCGGCATAGAGGCGATGCCTGTCGCCGCCAAATGGCTCGAGAATGCCATAAATAATCCGGTCCTTACCAACAAAAAGACCGGCGAGCAGATCGAACTGGATTTTAGCAAATCGACCTTCGTCGCCATGTTCAAGGATGAAATCAAAAACCTCGCCGCGCGCGACTTCGGCGATGTCGACAAGCCCAATCCCGCGCAAAATCTTCACCAGCGCCGTGATGTGTGGCTCAAAAAATTCTTTAGATAAGGGGAAACATAATGTCCGTTCTTAAAAAGCTGCAAAGCCAGAATGATGAATTCAAGAGCTGGCGTCAGCACATCCACCAGCATCCCGAAACCGCGTTCGAGGAAGTGAACACTTCTGACTACGTCGCGAAACTGCTGGAAAGCTGGGGCGTGGAAATCCACCGCGGCATGGCGAAGACCGCCGTGGTCGGCATCATCAAGGGCAAGAACGGATCGTCGAAGCGCGGCCTCGGCCTGCGCGCCGACCTCGATGCGCTCAACATTCTCGAAGAAACCAATTGCAAGCATTCGTCGAAAATCTCCGGCAAGATGCATGCCTGCGGCCATGACGGCCATACGGCCATGCTGCTGGCCGCGACCAAACACCTCTCCGAAACGCGCGATTTCGACGGCACGGTCTATGCGATCTTCCAGCCTGCGGAAGAGGGCGGCGGCGGCGGCAACGTCATGGTGCAGGAAGGCTTCTTTGACAAATTCCCGTGCGAGGCCGTGTTCGGCATGCATAACTGGCCGTGGCAGCCCGAAGGAACCTTTGCCATCTGCGAAGGCCCGATGACGGCATCCACGGACACCTTCCGCGTGACCGTGCAGGGCAAGGGCGGCCATGCTGCGTTTCCGCATACCACGATCGACCCCATCGTCTGCGGCGCGCAGATCGTCTCCGCGATCCAACATATCGTGTCGCGCACCGTCGATCCCGCCGACAGCGCGGTGATTTCGGTCTGCAAATTCCATGCAGGCACCGAAAGCCTGAACGTCGTTCCCGATACCGTCGAGCTTGGCGGCACCGTGCGCGCGTTTAAACCTGAAACGCGCAAGATGCTGGAGGACAAGCTGCGCCATGTCGTGAAATCTGTCGCCGATGCTTTCGGCGCGCAGGTCGAAGTGACGTGGAAATCGGGCTATCCTTCGGTCGTCAACTCAGTCGCCGAAACCGAATTCGCGCGCAAGGTTGCGGCGGATGTGGTGGGCAAGGATAAGGTTCTGCCCTTCACGCCCACGATGGGCGGCGAGGATTTTGCGTATTTCCTGCAGGCATCCCCCGGTGCTTATATCGCACTCGGTGCCGGAAAGACCGCGAACGATCCCGGCCTGCATAACCCGCATTACGATTTCAACGACGATGTGCTGCCCGTTGGTGCTGCGTACTGGGTGCGCATGGCCGAAACATGGCTGAAGGCGAAATAAAATGGCTGAACACGATCCGCTCCGCGACCTCGAAGACAAACGCCGGCAGCTGACCGATCGCTGGCTGGCGTTCAAGACCGCCACTCGCCGCGAGGGAATCCAGCTGGGCTTCTGGAGCGGCGTGGGCGTGATCGCCGTCGCCGCCGACATGGCGCTGCTGGGCGGGCTTGGCACCGCGCTTGCGGCCATGAGCGGGATCGGCTTTATCGCTTACCGCAAGGAATCGAAACGCCTCGAAAATGCGTTGGAAGAGGTTGAGCGCACGATTACCGCGATACGCAACGAACAGGAAGATTACACACGCCGTCACCCCCAGCCACAAAAAGGGCTGGAGGAGGATTTTTCGCCCGCTGCCAAACGCAAGATCGAGGGGCTGCAGGCGCGTCTTGAAGAGCTTGAGCATACGATGAACAAGCTGACTGGCGATAACGCTCCGAAAAAGCCTGACATCGACGCGCAGGATTTGAGCAAGCCGAAATATAAACCGCCCGCGCCTCCGGCTATCTAAAAGGCTTCGTTATCTTTTGGGCATGGATCGGTTACTGCGCTCGCACATATGGTGAAGTGCGAAGGTGGCGATGAACAGGCCGATCAGGGCGGGATAAATCCACCAGGGAAAAACACCTGTCGTCACGGCCTTGCCGCTCAGGACACCAGTGCCGATAATCGCGGCAAGCAGTACCAGCTGCACCACGCGCCCTGACCAGTTTACGTTATATCCTGCACCCATTTTCCTTCTCCTGTTGTGAGAGGCCTCATTTTGCGGCCTGATACCATCAGAACATGGGCGCAGTCGGGCAGCCTTGATTTTGGTCAAAAGGTCGGGGAAGGCTATTTATTGCGTGATAACTAATTATTTTTGCGGGACAGGCGTGCTCTTTTTGAACTTCGCGACCTTGGGCGCGGCGACGGCGCGGTCGGTATGCATGCCTTCGATGGCATTCTCGAAGGTTTCGCGCTTTTGCTCTTCGGCAGCCTGAACGGCTTTTTCAGCGGCCAGTTTCGCGTCTTCGGCTTTGCGTAGTTCCTTGCCTTCCTGCATGTTTTTCAGCAAGGCCACGACGCCCATCTTGCGGTTATTTTCCGCCCATTCGATGGCGTTCTGCTGCGTGCTGCCGGTTGATTGCAGCATGATATCGGCATGTTCGCCGATCACGCGCACGACATCCCTGAAACCGCGCTGCGCGGCCCACATCAGCGGCGTCAGTGTTCTATAGGGTTTGTCTACTTCGGCCTTGTGGTCGATCAGCATTTGCGCAAGGTCGGGATTTTCGGGCGGACCCATCATGGCCGCCAGCATCAGCGGGAAACCGCCGGAATTATTTTCGATGTTCGGGTTTGCGCCCGCGACCAGTAATTCCTTGACGACCTTGTTCTGCGCGCGGAATGTCGCGGCGAGGACGGGCGTGTTGCCTTTGTCGTCGCGCGCTTCCAGATTTGCGCCCAAGGCGAGCAGTTTCTTGATATGCGCAAGATCGGCGTCGCCCTGTATTTCCTTCAGCAGTTCCTGCCCAAGCTTGTCGGCGGCGGCTGGGTCGGGGGATTTCTGGTTGAAGGTGTTCTTGGCCATGCGCGCGGCTTTCCCAACAGGTGATTTTGATACCCGTATTCTACCACCGAAAGCGTTTAATTAACCTAAATCGCAGTCAAGATATTGATTACGCAGCCAGTTTTGGCGGTTTCGCCGCTGGCGGTAGCTTGTTTTCCGGCCATTTTTCGGGCTTCACGGCATTCGACGCCGGCGCATATTCGATGCCGTTTTTCTTCGCGATATCGCGGATGAAACCGGTGATGCGCGGCGCGATGCCTTCGCGCCAGCCACGGCCGCTGAAAGTACCGTAATGGCCGACGCCTTCCTGCAGGTGGTGGAATTTCTGTTCGGGCTTGAGGCCTGCCGCCAGTTTATGCGCGACGGTCGTCTGGCCGGGGGCGGAGATATCGTCCTCGGCGCCTTCAACCGTGAACAGCGCGGTTTTCTTGATCGCGGCGGGGTTCACTTTTTTGCCGTGATGCTCCAGCGTGCCTTTGGCCAGCTGCGGGTCGATGAAAACTTTCTCGACCGTTTCGAGGTAGAACTTCGCGGGTAGGTCTGCGACCGCAAGATATTCGTCATAGAATTTCTTCGTCTTGGTCGCTTTTTCGTCGTTGCCCTGAATTAGGTCGTTGAACAGGTCGATATGCTTCTTGTTATGGCTGTCGGGGTTCATCGACATGAAGCTGAATAGCTGCACGAAACCGGGATAGACCATACGACCCGCGCCGGCGTGGTTGGCAGATACTTCGCCGATCAGGTTATCCTGAAACCATTCGATCGGCTTGCTCTGCGCGAGTTTGGTCACTTGAGTCTCAGCCTCACGGATATCCAGCGGCCCCGCCATCAGCGTCATCGACGCGGGCTGGAATTCCGATTTTTCTTCGGCGAGCGACGCAATCGCCGCCATGGTGGCGACGGTCGGCTGGCAGACGGCCATCACATGCGCATCCTTGCCGACCGTTTTGATAAACTCTTTCACGTAGTCGATATATTCGTCGAGGCCAAATTCGCCGGCGGAGAGGGGGATGCCCTTCGCGTCTTTCCAGTCGGTGATATAGACATCGTGGTTCGGCAGCATTTCCTTGACCGTGTCACGGAGCAGCGTCGCGAAGTGGCCGGACATCGGCGCGACAATCAGCAGCTTCGGGTCGTTGCGGTCGGTGTCGCGCTTGAAATGCAGCAGCGAACCAAAGGCCTTGTCGTTCACGATCTCTTCGGTGACGCGCACGGGTTTGCCGTCGATCTTCGTTTCCGGCAGATCGAATTCGGGCTTCACGTAGTCGCGCGCGAAACGCTCCGACATTTCTTTCGAGGCTTTGATGACGTCTTTGGCAAGGTCGGTATAGGCCTTTGGCGCAGCGCCGAAGGCTTCCGCCATGCGCACCATCGCCGACTGGAATTCCAGCCCAATCGCCATCGTATTGAACGTCGCTTTCAGACCCACACGCCGTGCTTCGATGGCGGGGTAGAGAAGCGGGTTATGACGCGGTTTCTGAGCCACTAAATACCTGCTGTTTTTGAGATTAAGTAAACATAGCCCGTTATCGAAACCCTGTCCATGCATGGAATCTAAAGGGCTATAAAGTTTGGAGAATCCATTCGATGATTTTAGGGCGCACATCGGGCTGGGGCAGGTTTTTCAGGGTTGTCCAGCGTTCCACCGCGCCTTTGGTCAGGCCGAAGGTGTCGCGGAATTGCGTCTCGGTAATGCCGAAACGCGCGGTTGCGGTATAGATGGCCTCGGCAAATTCGGTGTCGGAATTTTGCGGCAGTGCAGCAAGCGTTTGCAGCTTTCGCTTAAATGCTTCGAGTTCCAACGATTTAACGTTTCCCTGCGACATAGCTTTTGACCTGTTTATTAACTCTGGTACAATATTAGGATAACGGCAGCAATAGAGAAACAAAAAGAATTTTCAAAGGTTTGCCATGGTGCAGAAATTATACGTCCGCTTTTCAAATTCTGCGGACGAACAAAAAATCTTCGATTACTACGCCGAGAATAAACACGAATTCGTCGCCAAGCGCGAGGAAGCTTTGTGGAAGGAACGCATTGCATCCGGCGCCGTGACCCTCATCGAAGACGACAAGGGCAAGATTGTCGCATCCAGCATTCATTATCCGCTAGTCGTGCAGAACGACAAGGGCGAAGACGTTCACAAATGGTCTGAAATCGGATCGGTGCGCGTGACGCTCGACGGTATCGGCCTCTTCAAGACATTGATGAGCGCGCATATCATGCGCGCCTATCTGCTGGAGCCGCCGGAAGACCGTTTCGCGATCGAGATCGTCAAGACAAACGCGCATTCCAAATATGTGTTCGAGAAAGAGGGCGCGACCCCCTGGGCCATTCCCGACAAGCTGCGGGAAATGGTGGAAGATTCCATGGCCGCTGACGACACCACTGGCGCGGTCGACTGGTTCCAGCTGGGCGTGGAATCCATGCCGCATTTTGCGCAGAACCTGCTGGACGCCAAAAACAACCCCAAAGTAACGCACAAGAAAACCGGCGAGGACTACGAACTCGATTTCAGCAAATGCATCGTGACGCAGATGCTGGGCAAGCAGGTCGAAAAACTCGCCAAGCTCGATTTCGGCGATCCCGCGCTGCCCAACCCCGCGCATGGCCTGAAATCGACCTTCCGCGACAAATTCACGCCCTGATATAAAGGAACTTCATGACCACGACCGCCAGCGCCCCGAAGAAAAAACGGGAAGGTAAATACGACACCTATTTCATGTTCGCGGGCGCCGCGTTCCTGATGTGGCTGGGCGGGCATCTCGACAACACACCCGCCGTAGCGCATCACCAACTGCTGGTCTCGAGCGCGCAAGTGACCGAAGCGCCGCTGAAGGACTCCGTCATACTTGTTCTCCAGCACCGCAAAGCGGGCTCCCTCGGCCTTGTCATTAACAAACCCGCGAAAGAGGGCGATACCTTTATCGGTGGCCCGATGGAGCCTGAAAAAGTCTACGCGCTCCATTCCACCGAAGTGCTGACGCCCGACAGTCTTGTGATGAAAGACATCGACACCGCCCTCGTCGAAGGCCAGCCGGCCATCGACAAACTGATCGCCGCGAAACCGAAATGGGTCAGGGTCATCCATGGTTACACCGGCTGGGGCAAGCGCCAGCTGAATGATGAACTCAAAGCCGCCACCTGGCAGATCGTCCTCTACGACGAAGATTTCGTCCGCAACACCCCGCCCGCCGATATGTGGGCGAAGGCGCAGAAAATGCCGATGCGGCAGGTGACTTACTGATTAAAATAAAAACCCCCATATTCCGGGGTTTTTATTTATGATTTCTTCTTCCGCTCTTCCCGCCGCTTATCCGCCTCAACCCCGTAAACCCCCGTGCCCTTCGTGATGACATCATCTGTCGGCAGCAGCGTGCCAGCTTCGTATTCGGGTTGGCCGTCGAGTTCTTTGTAGATGGGCGTGTAGTCGGGCTGGGTTTCGTCGAACAGCTGCTTGAAGCTGTTGATGGCGAAGTAGTTGTCCTGAAAATCGTCGATCTGGTAATGCGTCTGCAAAATGCGCTTCGCATTGAAGCGGATGCGGTGCGGGGAATCGCTGTCGAGCGCGAAGACGGATTCCGTCGGCGACGACAGGATGCCCGCGCCATAGATGCGCAAGCCTTCCGGTTCCTCGATCAGCCCGAATTCGACGGTGTACCAATACAGCCGCGCGAGCTTGTGGATATGGCCCAGCTTCGCGGCCTTCAGTCCGCCGCGCCCGTATTCCGCCATATAATCGCCGAAGGTAGGATCGGCCAAAATCGGCACATGGCCGAACAGGTCGTGGAACACATCGGGTTCCTGAATATAATCCAGCTGTTCTTTACTGCGGATAAAATTGCCGGCGGGGAAGCGGCGGTTGGCGAGCAGCTCGAAAAACGGCTCGTCGGGGATCAGGCCGGGGACGGGAACAACCTGCCAGCCCGTGCGCTTCATCAAAATCTCGTTCACTTCGGAGAAGGACGGGATGCGGTCTTCGTTAATGCCGAGCGTGGAAAGGCTGTCCATGAACATGCCAATCGCACGGTTTTTCAGGATGCCTTTCTGGCGTTTATAAAGGGTGCGCCAGACGGCGTGGTCGTCCTCGGTATATTGCCGTTGCGGCACGGTGAAAAAATCGAGGTTTCCGGGCGTCCAGCCTTCGGGGGACGTGTAGTGCTGCGCGGAGCTGATGCCGCGATCTTCGACAGGATTGGCCATGTCACGTTTTCCTTTTGATTTCAGGGCTTGAGTGTATCGCAGTCGTCCCAAAAAACAAGCGGTTATAATTACCATAATTGTAACATAACACAGAAAAATTTGGCATAACGAAGGTTGATTATGGTTGAGATTATGAATAAACTCGCCTCTTATTCACATTCGGAAAAGCCATGAGCATCTGGAACAAACAGGACAGGCTGAACAAGAAGCTGCGCGACGCCATCGGCTACGGGCGTCTCGACCGCGTTGAAAGCCTCGTTGCGCAGGGCGCGAGCGTGGAAGACCAGCCGGCGGAGGAAAAATACCGCCCCCTGTTCCGCGCCGTGAATGACAACGAAACCGAAATCCTGCGCTTCCTGCTGGAAAAGGGCGCGAACCCTAACGCCGAAAACCCGACGACAAGCTACACCGCCGTCACGCGTGCGCTCTCCCACAAAAACCGCGAAGCCACGCGCTTGTTGCTGGAGGCGGGGGCCGAATTTGCGACGCCCGATTTCGAAGGGCGTTATCCCGTGCATCTGGCGGCGGAACATGGCTTCGGCGATTTGCTTCAGATGATGGCGGAGAAGGGGGCGGACCTGAATGTGCGCAACCGTCAGGGCAACACGCCCCTGCATATCGTCGCGCAGGCGGGCCATGCGAATATCGCGAAGCTGCTGATGGACCACGGCGCGGATGTGAACGCAACGAATGCCAGCATGAACACCCCCGCCGATGTCGCGGAAAAAGATTACCCGCGGTTGGCCGAGATGATCCGCGGATTGCCGCCGCGCGTGGAGCCCGAAGCGGGCTGGCAGATGCTGGCCGATGACGAAGTGGCGCGCGTGAGCGAGAAAGCAGGCATCAATTACCGCCTGACCGAAACATTCAATTTTACCACGCGCATCTACACCCATATCGCGCAGAACACGAAAACCAACGCCGAGAGCCATAGCATCAAGCTATTCGATGAATTGCGCGACAGTCCCGTGCTTGATGCCGCGCGTAACGCGCTGGCGGCGCTGGGCGGCAAGCCCGCCGACACCGGCCTGCAAAAACGCGCGCTGCCCGCACCGGGGACGACGCCGTGAGCATCTTCAACAAAAAAGACCGCGCCACCTCGCGCCTGGGCCGCAAGCTGTATAACCGCAAGCCGATTGAAGAAGTGATGGCCGCCATCCGCGACGGCGCGGATGTGAATGGCATCTATTCGACCGACTGGGATTACAACACGATGATCGGCTGGGCGGTGACCAGCAACCGCGAAGACGTCATTCGCCAGCTGATCGAACACGGCGCAAGAACCGAAGGCAGCGAAAACAGCGATTACCATCCGCT
Source organism: Alphaproteobacteria bacterium (assembly GCA_029266795.1). Taxonomy (GTDB): domain Bacteria; phylum Pseudomonadota; class Alphaproteobacteria; order Micavibrionales; family UBA2020; genus JAPWJZ01. Next base: position 11,014 of record JAQSWE010000046.1, read on the forward strand.
GATACAGGCAGCCCATGATCGCCGGCTGGCGGCGGCGCAGGCGCTAGTCGATATGGGTGCGGACCTCGAGACGAAAAATTCCAACAGCCAGACGGCGCTGATTTATGCCACGCATGAAAACCAGCCGAAATCAGTGGAACTGCTGATCGACAACGGCGCGAACCTCGATGCGCGTGATAAACTCGGCAATACCGCGCTGCATTATGCCGCCGCAAAAGGTTTGGGCGAAATTGTGCGCCTGCTGCTGGACGCAGGCGCGGGCCGCGATATTCCGAACAGCAACATGAACACGGCAGCCGATATGGCGCTGAAGGAATATCCGCGCATTGCCGACATGATCCGCGGCACGCTGCCGCAGCTGGAAGCGGCAACTCCTGTTGACGATGCGCCAACGGAAGACGGCTGGAAACTGACCGATGCCAGCGAGGTCGCGCGCGTGGCTGACAAGCCGTCGATCGGCTACCGCGTCACCGAAATTTTCAATTTCAGCGCAGGTCTTTATACCCAGATTGCCCGCAACCTCGAAACCAACGCCGAAAGCCAGTCATCGAAAACTTTCGCGCAGCTGGCTGACAGCGCGGCGGTGGAGGCGGCTAAGGCGGCGCTGGTGAAACTGGGCGGCGAACCCGCACCTGTCCTCGACAAGAAAAAGCTGCCCGTGCCGGGTGCTGGGGCGGCGTTGTGAGCTTTTTCAGCAAAAGCCCCGAAAGCCTCGACCGTAGCCTGATCGCGGCGATCAAGGAAAACGATCTCGTGAAGGCGGAAAAGGCGCTCGAAAACGGCGCAAACCCTAATTCCGAAATCTTGCCGCTGCTGCTTGCGATCAAGTTCCAGCGGGAGAAA
>JAQSWE010000274.1 GCA_029266795.1 Alphaproteobacteria bacterium
TTCGTCGGCGTCTGGCTCCATGTCACTTCGGGGCCGCCGGTGATGGCGTCCGCGCCGTGGCCTTTGCCGTGCTTGCTGATCCAGCCGAAGCCCTGACGCTCCAGCTCTTCGCCCTCCGGCTCCGGACCGAGGAAGGAGGGATCACCCGCGCCATGCGTCTTGCCAAAGGTATGGCCGCCTGCGATCAGCGCGACGGTTTCTTCGTCATTCATCGCCATGCGGGCGAAGGTGCTGCGGATATCGCGCGCCGAGCCGAGCGGATCGGGGTTGCCGTTCGGGCCTTCGGGGTTGACGTAGATGAGGCCCATCTGCACGGCACCTAGCGGGTTCTGCAATTCGCGTTCGCCGCTGTAACGCTCGTCGCCGAGCCATGTGCCTTCGGGGCCCCAATAGAGTTCTTCCGGCTCCCAGGTATCCGCGCGACCGCCGGCGAAACCAAATGTCTTAAAGCCCATCGATTCAAGCGCGACGTTGCCGCAGAGCACGAACAGGTCCGCCCAGGAGATTTTCTTGCCGTATTTCTGCTTGATCGGCCACAGCAGGCGGCGCGCTTTATCAAGGTTCGCGTTATCCGGCCAGCTGTTGAGGGGCGCAAAACGCTGCTGCCCGCCGCCCGCGCCGCCGCGACCATCGGTCGTGCGGTAGGTGCCGGCGCTGTGCCAGGCAAGGCGGATAAAGAGGCCGCCGTAATGCCCGAAATCCGCCGGCCACCAGTCTTGTGAATCCGTCATCAGCGCGTGGAGGTCCTTGATGACGGCGTCGAGGTCGAGCGTCTTGAATTCTTTCGCGTAGTCGAAGTTTTTTCCCATCGGGCTCGATTGCGGCACGTGCTGGTTGAGCGCGCGGATATCCAGCTGCTTCGGCCACCAGTCGCGGTTGCTGCGGCCGCCGCGGGTTTCTTTTTTAGCGTTGCCGTGCATGACGGGGCATTTTGCTTCGCTCATATAACTATCTCCTCTTTTTGCGTGATGTTTTGGTTTGGCAGGCGGGGCAGAGCCCCCAGAATACGACTTCGGCTTCGTCGAGGACAAAACCCATGGATTCAGCGGGCGTCAGGCAGGGCGCGGCGCCGTGTTTGCAATGCACATCGGTCGTCATGCCGCAGGAACGGCAGACGATATGATGGTGGTTGTCCTGATGATCCAGCTCGAACCGCGCCGAATGGCCCATCGGCTGGATGGTGCGCACGATGCCTTTTTCGGTCAGCGTGCGCAGGTTGTCATAGACCGCCTGCTTCGACAGCGTGCCGGATATCTTGCGCGCGTGCTTGTAAAGCGTGTCGGCATCGGAATGTGGAAACTTCATCACCGCGCTCAAAACAGCCTTGCGCGCCGCCGTGACGCTTAGGTTATGCTTGCGCAAAAGGGTGTCGAATTTTGGATCCATGTAAACTTGGATAGACCAAAATCTGGAATGAGTCAAAAAAATAATTCAGGCGCAAAATATGAATAATCGCGCGCCAAATGCTGAACAGTTGTTCTTCTACTTCGTTCTACGCGCTGGATAAATTCCACCCAGCACATCCTGAAAATGGCTGCGCACCATATCGTCGCAGCCGCAGGCCAGTTTCTTCAGTTTCTTGGGATCGCGTATGGTCAGCTGCCCGCGCGAGGTTTCCAGCGCGCCGTTTTTTTTCAGCCCGCTCATGACTTTCGCGACATAGCTGCGCCCGACGCCCAGCAGCGTCGCGAGGTTGTCTTGCGTCAGCGTCATGCTGTCATCGCCCGTGCGATCGTGGGCAGCGGCGATCCATTTCGCGGCGCGCTGCTCGATCGTGTGCGTCGCGTTGCAGGCAACCGCCTGGAACATCTGCGCCAGCAGGCAGTCGGCATAGCGCGCGAAGAAATGATGCAGCGTCATCGATTTTTCCTTGGCGCGTTCAAGGTCGGCGCAGGAAATGTATAGTGCCTTGCCGGATGACTGGACAAGAAACTGGCAATAGGCGGGCAGATGGCCCTGACTGACGATGCCGCCCGCCGCACCCTCTCGCCCGATGACGACGGCCTCCACGCCGCGGTCGTCTTCAAGGAACACGCGGAGCGAAATCAGCGTCGTGTCGCAGGGGAAGTAGGCATAGAGCACCCGGTCTCCGGGCTCGCACAATACCTGACCTTTTTCGAAATTTTTTACCTTGAAATACGGCATCAGCAGCGCGATGTCGCTATCCTTCAGTGCGCCGAGCAGAACGCTGCCCTTGATATGATCCGCAATTTCGAGCGCGTCGCCCGCCAGTTTCTTGCCCATCTTAAATTTGCCCTTTTGTGTACGAAAGTAGACATACTTTTTGCCTTTTTACGTCTACAACCAAACAGATAACACCTTCCCGGAAAATCCGGCAAGAGGGTATGTGGGACCGATAATACAAAAAGAAACTGACCGGCATCATGCAGATTATTGAAATCACCTGCGCAAAAAACAACCCGTTCTGGCCGTCGCTGCACAACTGCGCGTCGCTGTCCGGCCCGTCCGGCCATTGGACGCGCGACGAGCTTGTCACGCTGATACAGTCCAAAACCGCCAGCGTTTTTATTACCGTCAACGGCCGCCGCTCCGACCTCGCCGTTTTCCCGCAAGGCAGCATCACGCTCGTCCGCTCCCACGCCAATGGCGTCTGGAACGATGACCTGCTGGCCCTGCCGCAGTGCCAGCCGAAAGGATAGTTATTGCCTGTGCCTGGTATTTACGGCAGAGGCGACGGTCTTCCCTTGCCGGCACAAATGAAAGATGTCCTTGGTTGGATCATAGCTGCCCGTCTGTACGTCCATCAGTCCCAGCAGCGTATCGGAAAGGTTGACGCGGTCATATATATTCTGTGCCGCATGTTCGCCAAGACACGCGTCGCTAGCGGCCAACGGTGACCAATAGACCAGCGGCACATGAGTCTGCTCGGCGGGCGCGATGCTGCGCGGGAAGGAGTGCAGATAAAGCCCGTTTTCCCCCAGCGATTCACCGTGGTCGGACAGAAACACCAGCTTCGTATCCCAGATGCCGGATGCCTTTTTCAGCGTATCGATGATGCCCGCAATGACATGGTCGGAATAGAGGATGGTGTTATCATAGGTATTAACGAGCTCCTCGCGGCTGCAGTTCTGGATGTCGCTGCTGGGGCAGTCGGGCGTGAAGCGGCGGAATTCGGCTGGATACCGCTCCCAGTATGACGGACCATGCGCGCCTTCGAGGTGGAAGACGATGAGCGTGTCTTCGGGCGCAAGTGTGGGCAGCATTTTTTCCAGCTCCGCATTGAACACGCCGTCATAGCAGTCGCCATGCGGGCAGAGCGATTTATCGGCCTTGTA
>JAQSWE010000047.1 GCA_029266795.1 Alphaproteobacteria bacterium
CCGGTCACGAGGATCTGGGTTTCGGTCGACTGGTCGACGAATTCGGGAGCTTTGCGGTGAATGGGGAAGTGCAGCTTCGCGTTCACGGGGCCGCGCTCGTCGATCGGCTCGCCGATGACGTTGATGATGCGGCCGAGCGTCTCTGGCCCGACGGGGACGGAGATGGGCGCGCCGGTGTCGGTCACGGCCTGACCGCGGACGAGGCCTTCAGTCGCGTCCATCGCGATGGTGCGCACGGTGTTTTCGCCAAGGTGCTGGGCGACTTCAAGAACGAGCGTCTTGCCGTCGTTGTCGAGGGTCAGCGCGCCCATGATGGGGGGCAGCGCGCCGTCAAACTGGACGTCGACCACGGCGCCGAGAACCTGCGTGACGCGGCCGGTGCCTTTGTTGTTCGTTGCGATTTTTACCATGATAATTCTCCTTATACCTTTTAAACGGCTTCAGCGCCGGAAATGATCTCGATGAGTTCTTTGGTGATGTAGGCCTGGCGCGCGCGGTTGTAGCGCAGCGTCAGCTTGGCGATCATGTCGCCCGCGTTGCGCGTCGCGTTGTCCATCGCCTGCATGCGTGCAGCCTGTTCGCCCGCTGCGGAATCCAGCAGCGTCTTGAAGATCTGGATCGACAGGTTGCGCGGCAGCAGCGTCGCAAGGAGTTCTTCCTCGTCCGGCTCGAATTCATAGATGGCCCTCAACCCGCCCTTCTCTTCCGTCTTCGCCGCGGCGTCGAGCGGCAGCGGGATGATCTGCTGCACGGTCGGGTCCTGGCGGACGACAGAGCGGAACTGGTTGTAGATGACTTCGCAGACATCGAATTCGCCGCGCAGGCCGAGGTCGAGAATGAGGTCGGTGATCTGGCGGGTTTCGGCGAAGGCAAGGCGTTTGCGGCCGATGCCTTCGAAGCTGTGCAGGATTTTTTCGACGTGGTCGCGCTTCAGCGATTCACGGCCCTTGCGGCCCACGGTCACGATCTTGACGTTCTTTCCTTCCGACACCAGCTGGCGGATGCGCTGGCGCGCGAGGCGCGTGACGAATGCGTTGAAGCCGCCCGCAAGACCGCGGTCAGAGGTCACGACGACAACCAGATAGTTCTGGTCGCGGCCGGTGCCGCCCAGCAGGAACGGGCTCTGGGAATTGATCGTCACGTTGGAGACAAGGCGCGACAGCATTTCGGCCATCTTCTTCGCGTAAGGGCGGCTCGCCTCCGCCTGCAGCTGGGCGCGGCGCAGTTTCGAGGCCGCGACCATTTTCATGGCCGACGTGATCTTGCGCGTGGATTTCACGCTCGCGATCCTGGTCCTGAAGTCCTTTAAGCTCGGCATCGGTTAAACCTTTTCCGTTACGCTGCTTTTTTGCCTGCGGTGAAGGTCGCGACGAAATCGCCTGCGAACTTTTGCAGGGCGGCTTTCGTCTCGTCCGAGATTTTCTGCTCGTCGCGGATCGTTTTCAGGATCGACGCGCCTGATGATCTCAAAGCTTGCAGATACTGGACTTCGAACGCGGTGACGTCTTTCACGGCGACGGTATCGAGGAACCCGTTCACGCCCGCGAAGATCACGGCGACCTGTTCTTCCATCGACAGCGGGCTGTACTGCGCTTGTTTCAAAAGCTCCGTCAGGCGCGCGCCGCGTGCCAGCAGTTTCTGCGTCGATGCTTCGAGGTCGGATGCGAACTGCGCGAAGGCTTCCATCTCGCGGTACTGCGCCAATTCCAGTTTAATGGAGCCGGCGACCTGTTTCATCGCTTTCGTCTGCGCGGCGGAACCGACGCGGGAGACCGAAAGACCGACCGAAATCGCGGGACGCACGCCTTTGTAGAAGAGCGAGGTCTCGAGGAAGATCTGGCCGTCGGTGATCGAAATCACGTTGGTCGGGATGTAAGCCGACACGTCGCCTGCCTGCGTTTCAATGACGGGCAGCGCGGTGAGCGAGCCTGCGCCGAGATCGTCGGACAGTTTCGCGGCGCGTTCCAGCAGGCGCGAGTGTAAATAGAACACGTCGCCGGGATAGGCTTCGCGGCCCGGCGGGCGGCGCAGCAGCAGCGACATCTGGCGGTATGCGACGGCCTGTTTCGACAGGTCATCGTACACCAGCAGGGCGTGCATGCCGTTGTCGCGGAAATATTCGCCCATCGTGCAGCCGGTGTAGGGCGCAAGGTACTGAAGGGGCGCGGGTTCCGACGCGGTCGAGGCGACGACGATGGAATATTCCATCGCGCCGTTGTCTTCGAGCGACTTCACGAGCTGCGCGACGGTCGAGCGTTTCTGGCCGACGGCGACGTAGATGCAGTACAGCTTTTTCTTCTCGTCGGTGCCCTTGTTGATTTCTTTCTGGTTCAGGATGGTGTCGAGGGCAATCGCGGTCTTGCCGGTCTGGCGGTCGCCGATGATCAGCTCGCGCTGACCGCGGCCGATCGGCACGAGGGCGTCGAGCGCCTTGAGGCCGGTCTGCATGGGCTCATGCACCGATTTGCGCGCGATGATGCCGGGGGCCTTCACGTCGACGCGGCGGATTTCCTTGGACTTCAGCGGGCCTTTGCCGTCGATCGGGTTGCCGAGCGCGTCGACGACGCGGCCGAGCAGTTCCTTGCCGACCGGAACCGAGACGATCTCGCCGGTCTGGCGGACGGTGTCGCCTTCTTTAATGTCGCGGTCTTCGCCGAAGATGACCACGCCGACGTTGTCGGATTCAAGGTTGAGGGCCATGCCCTTTACGCCGTTGGAGAACTCGACGAGTTCGCCCATCTTCACCTTGTCGAGACCGAACACGCGGGCGACGCCGTCACCGACGGAGACGACCTGGCCGACTTCGGCCACATCGGCCTGAGCGCCGAATTTCTCGATCTGGGTTTTAAGGATGGAGGAAATTTCTGCTGCGCGGATTTCCATGGCTTATGCAACCTCTTTCATTTTGGCTTGATCAGAAGATTCGTTGTTGGATTTGAGCGCACGATGCAGGCGCTCCAGCTTGGTCTTGACGGAAGAGTCGATGAGGCGGGAGCCGACCTTGACGATCAGCCCGCCCATGATGGCAGGATCGACATGCAGGTTGACCTGCACGGTCTTGCCGAGAACTTTTTTGAGGTTCGACGCAATCGCATCGATCTGCGCTTGATCCAGCGCCTGCGCTGCGGTGACCTCCGCCGTCACTTCGCCGCGCTGTTCCGCGATCAGTTCCTGCGCGGCGGCGACAATCGCGCCCAGGTCCGGCAGGCGGCGGTTTTGCGCAACGACGCCGAGCAGCTTTTCCGAGAGCTTCGACAGCTTCAGATGCGCCGACAAAGCCGACAGCGCCTTTACCTGATCGTCGCGGCGCAGCGTGGTAGTGTTGATGAAGCGGTCGATATCGCCGCCCGATGCCAGAAGGCTTTCGATGGTGGAAAGGTCGCCGGCGATCACGTCGATTTGCGACTGTTCGGATGCCAGTTCAAAAAACGCGGTGGCGTAGCGTCGTGCAATCGCCTGATTTCCCGTTTTGCCTGCCAAGTGAAGCGCCCCCTCTGTCTTTATAATACACGGCTCTTATGCACCGCGAATTCGAGGCGTTTTTAGCATGGGTGTGATTTTAGATGCAAACTGAATCCTGCGGATTGTCAGGCTTTCGCGCAGGTTTGCCTGTATTATAGAAAATAACTCAGGGCGTGGCGGGTTTCTTCTGCGCTGTACCCAGCAAATACGGCTGTATTTTCCCGAATGCACGGTCGGTGCTGAGCTCGAGGCGGATGATTTCCTCCAGCTTGTTTTCCGGCGACATGAAGTACACGAGCGCCGAATGGTTGACGACGTAGTCGTCCTCCTTGCCGGTTTTGCCGGGCAGCATCTCGACCTCGACGCGGTAGGATTCTTCGGCTTTTTTCACCTGCTCTTCCGTGCCGGTCAGCAGCACGAAGGACGGGCCGAGTTTTCCGGCATAGGCTTTCAGCACCTCCTGCGTGTCGCGCTTCGGATCGACGGTGATGAAGACCGGCTGCACGCGATCGGCCAGCGCGCCGAGGCGCTCGACGATCTTGTCCATTTTCTGCAGCGTCACGGGGCAGATATCGGGGCATTTGCTGTAGCCGAAATAAACCAGCAGATATTTGCCGGGCCATGATTTTTCCGTCACGGCATTGCCGTCCTGATCCTTCAGCTCGAAGGTGCCGGGCACATACATGCCGATGCTGGGCTGCGAATGCGCGCGCAGGAAAGCCTGCTTTTCCAGCAGCTGCGGCGATACGCCTTCATTCGCCTGCGTCAGCAAGGTCTGCTCGATTTCGCTTAACGGCTGCGCCTTGGGATCGTCTTCGGTTTTCGGCGCAGGCGCGGGCGGATCATCGGATACGGCGGAGGGATCTTCGGTGCCGGGACTGGTGCCGGGCTTCACGAGTGTCAGGCGGCCATTCGCGCCCACGACGTCGAAGGCCGGCACGGGCTGGCCAATTACGGTCGGCTGCGGCGCGTTGCGGTTGTTGCCGATATAGGCCGCGAGCGCCCCCAGCACGAAGCCAATCACCGCCAGCACCATGAAACGCAGAAATTTTCCCATGAAACGCATCCTTTGCTGGGATGATTATATATGAAGCCGTCCAGCCGCAATCAAGGAATTTTCGGATATAGGCGATTGATATGCTTGAATTTTCCGGCGTTTACCTAATTTTCAGAATATCTCCCTATAATAGGCGCAGAAGCGGAGAATACCGGCATGCTGGAAAACCTCAAAAAACTGACCGACCTGACGGGCCAATTTTTTGCCCGCCGCACCACTGCCGAAAGCACCAAGCCGTCGCATTACCGCATGATCAGCGTCGGCGAAGGGCTGGAGGGCGACGGCAAATGGGAAGTGTCATTTTTCCTGACCGGTTCTTTCACCAACCCGATGTCGATGTCGCCGGTCAGCCCGACGAAGCTTGAAACCATTCTGCGCAATCACCTGCCACCCGAACATATGCCCGAGATCGAGCATGAAAAAACCCGCTATACATTGCTGACCGCGCCCGAACGCGCGAAAGACCTCGCCTCCGAAATCGTGCATATTTTCCAGCAGGAAGGCATCAAGCCGATGGATGGCGACTATCAACGATACTCGCCCAAAGCACCTGCACAACGCGCGGCAACTCCCTGATTTGAATCGCAATAAAGTTACCCACAAGCCCCCTTGCGACTCAGTTTAGTGCAGCGCATACTCCCCTCACATTTTCATAGTTTGTTGCGGAGTGATTGCCATGGGTACGGACAAGGCAAAGCAGGGCAAATTGAAATCGCAGTTCGACCAAGCGGTTGCAGGCACGGCTTACTACAGCATTTTTTCAATCGAACAGGCACCCGATGATACAGCGCCCGGCAAATGGGAAGTGCTGTTCTTCGTCTCGGGTTCCAAAGACGATGCGAATGCGCAATCGCCGCTCACCCCCGCCGAGCTGCATAAACTGCTGAACAGCTATTACGCCCGCCACGGCAAGGACAAGCCGGAATTCGAAGGCGAGCTGTCGAAAAACCTCCACCTCGGCCGCGTTGACACCAAAGAACGCGCAACCGCACTGGCCGCCGAACTCGTTTTCATTTTCGAAGACGCCGGTTTCAGCGCGATGAAAGAACAGTTGGAAAAATTCCAGCCCATGTCGCCGGATAATTCGCGGCCAAAGCCCCGCCTGCGCCCGCGCAAGCCCTAAGCGGCGCACACTACTGCTCAAGCACCCGCAACAGCACCAACTGCTGCGCTCACCGCTTGGCCGCAGATTACTTGGGTGTGGTGGGGCTGTGACCTGTCGGCGGTTTTTGTCCGTTCATGAGTACCCGGCTTGCCTCGCGTACCGCCAATGCCGGCATTTTCGCAAAGCCTGCTGCCATGGAGAGAAGGTAAAGTTGCGTGCCGCGATAAGCGAAGGTTAGCGGATTACGGTTTTCGTCATATTTATCCGCGATCACGTTTCCGAGGTTTTCAGACTTGATGTCGACGCGATCAATAAATTGACTGCTGGAATCAAAAGCTCTCTGTAGAAATCCCTTAGGGGGCATATTGTAAGACATGAAACAACCTGTTCGTTATTGAACGATAGCTGTTTTAGCAAAGAGAGATACAAGAGCGAGAAACAGGTAGACAGAAAACCACACTTGCATAGTTATGCCTTTGCCTTGGAAGTAGGTTAGCAAAAACCTGCATATATGTCTAATGATAAACAAATTTCTCATTAAAATCAATGATGAACCCAGGGATTAACCCTCTCGCATAAGGAGAAAGTGAGGGTATTTCGGGGCGGCAGATCAATTCAGTAGCAAAGCATTCAACGCAGGTGCTGCATTTGCACCAACGGTTGGGGCGATAAAAGAAGAGCTGAAAAAATTCCAGCCCATGTCTCTCGCCGGATACTTCGCGGCCAAAGCCCCGCCGCCGCTTCCGCAAGCCGTAAAGCACGCGAACCTATTCTCCTCTGAATATATCCACTTTTGACGAAGCGCAGGCTAAAATCCTTCTCTCGTATGAGAGAGATTAGTGTCTCAGTACTTTGGTTGAAGGAAACAATTTACTCTGCTCACTTTGATCTGATTGAATGCCGTATGTTGTAAAAATTGTTAAAGGAAAATCAAATGGATATTCAAAAACTTTTTGCGCCCCTCTGGGAAGGTTTGGATACTCCAGAGTGCTACCCACATAAACGACCTCTTCTCGCTCATTATTCTTCAATGCAGGTAATGGAAGCGATCCTAAAACATGAGCAAGTTTGGTTTGCCAACCCACTCTTTATGAATGACCATGAAGAAGTACGTTTCGGTATTCAAAAAGGTATTTCAATATTCTTTGAAACAGGTGGTCTAGCCGGCGTTTTAGGCTCAGAATCCCGAGCTAAGTCTTTTCAAGAAGCTCTTACCCGGTTGTATGAAGATTTCGCCAATCAGCATGTGTTGGATACATATATCCTCTGCACATCGGAACACGACCCAGACGATGATGATGGCCTTTTGTCTATGTGGAGAGGTTACGGGAGTAATGGAAACGGAGCAGCTTTAGTTTTCGATACAAAAATTTTCTCAGCTGACGAAAATAGTCCGTTTATCTTAGCTGATATTAAATACAAGACTACAGCAGACAGGGTGTCTGATCTTCGCAAACTTACGAATGTCACCCTAGAAACCATGAAAAATTCAAATATTCCAGACCATCTTCTGTGGGAGGCTGCATTTTATTTTTTCGAAAGGCTGAAGACTTTTGCACTGTTCACGAAACATATTGGCTTCAAAGAAGAACGAGAATGGCGTTTTCTTTATTTACCAAGCCGTGACCCTGCAAAAAAGCTGGAACCCATGAAAGGTTATCACATTGGCCCACGAGGAGTTGAGCCCAAGCTCAAACTACAACTGAAGCCGCTTGATGGTGTAATACCTGAGAATCTAACACTGGATAATCTACTCAATAGAATTATCCTCGGCCCAACCACATCTTCGCCACTCGCTGTAGCATCCATATCTAAAATGTTAGAACAGATCGGTAAAGGCCATTACAAGAGCAGGCTTAAAGCATCTTCCATACCGTTTAGAGAGGTCAAATATTAAGAGAGAGAGAGAGAGAGAGAGAGAGAGAGAGAGAGTCAGCAGGGTCAAATCAAGTGACGCCGCAACCAGTTAGTATCAAACTTCTATGAAGAATGGTTTAAGTCTTCAATGCGGGCGCAGGCAACTTGACAGGCTTCGACGGAGGATCTTGCTGTTTGTCCTCGTAACGCGCCCCAACAATGCCGAATTCCGCACCCAACTCCCCGCGCTGCATCTGCGCCACTGAATCGGGCGATGAAGACGGCGCAGAAACATCCAGCGCAGGTCCCAACCCGCGATCCCGCATCATCCGTTCATGCAGCCCCTCCACCATCTGGATCACCCCGCCGGTGATGCCGACGATGTTTGCGGTGAAGGGCAGGATGCGGCCACCATAGACGCCCGGTTCCTCGGGATGCGGGAAGCGGCCATACATGGTCGCGCCAAATGCCGGAATGCCGCAGGCCGCGACGTTTTCGACGCGTTTGCCGGTCGCATCGATCACGGTCAAATCTTTTCCGTCCAGCTCGATGCCGTCGCCGGCCTTGCGGTGCGGCTGGCACTGGCCTTTTTTGATCATGCCCGCCCAGAACGGGTCGCGCGCCTTGTCATACGTCACCGCATTGCCAAGCCCCGCGATGACGAAATCGAATTTCCGCGCTTCTTCGCGCATGCCGTCCTGAAAGGAAGAGCTCCATTCGCGCGGCACGCCGCCCTCGTGGCCGCCATCGGCGCGTTCCACGCGGTCCTTCAGCGACATATGCGCAACGATGCTGTTTTTGTATTCGTGCAGCTTTTCGCCGTCCTTGGTCGAGATAAATCCCGCCAGTATTTCCAGCTGCCCCGATGCTTGCGCATCCACCATCATCTTGGTGTTGGCGGGCGTTGTGCCGACGCGGTGCGTGCCGAGCCATGTGGCGTGGCGGTTATAGATTTTGCCGCAAACATCGTCGGGCAGCGCCGCACCGATATCGGGGTTGAAACGCTCCCAGTATCCCAGAACTTCCTCCGCCGTATAGCCCTTGCGCATCAGCACGCCGAATTCGCGGCGCATGGCGGTCACGACGTCTTTTTCTACGTCGTCATGCGATTTTCCGGCGGCGATCTTGGCGGGCTGCGCATTCACGACGCGTAAGAAACGGGGCAGCGTTTTCGCCAGCTCCGCCTTTTTCTCCGGCCGCGGTTCGCCGACCAGCGATCCGGCAAGGTATTGCTCCGGCGTTACCGCGCCGTAACCGGCATGTTCCAGCCCGTTGCGCGAAATCATGTCGATCTTGCCCTTGAACCCCAGATGCAGCAGGCGCAGCACGCAGTCATGGCTGCTGAGCGCGGTGCCGAGCACAAGCACCTGCGGCGGCGGCAGACCGGATTTTTCACGTCGCGCCTGTTCATCCATCACTTGCGCGTAAAAATCTTTCGACGTGGCGGCATAGGGGTCTTCAAGGTAGCGGGGGCTGCCGACGATATCCTCCACGAAAGCGGGGCGCTGGATCTCGCGCTGGCCGGTTGCCAGCACGACCTGCGCCGCCGCGATTGCCGTCATCGCGCCGTTTTCCTTCACCTGCAGCACAGGGTGCGGGCCGTCTGTCGCCAGCTCCAGCGCCTCGCCGATGCGGGTCGTCACATTCACCTTGCCGCCCGCCTTCACCATCGCCAGATCGACCAGATGCGACAGGTAATCGCCCAGCAGTACGCGCGGCGGATCGAGCAGGTAAGCCATGAAGCGTTTTTTCTCCGCCGCATCCGGCGCGTCATTCGCGAGGCCGACGATATATTGCGGGAAAGTGGGGAAGCCGTCGGGAATATCATTCGCCATGAAGGGCGTTGCGCGCTTCGACGACAGGTTCAGGCGGAACTGGTCGAATTCCGCCGTGCGGCCATAGGCGACGCCGCCGAATTTCTGCGCTTCGTTGCGCTCCAGCAGCGTGATCGTCACCGGATTGTCCGGCGTGATCGCGGGCTCCGCCGCGATTTTCAGCAGCTCCTGCACCAGCGCCACCGTCCCCGCCAGCCCCGTGCCGACAATCACCAGATCCTGCATTTTTTCCGCCATCGTTTTTCCACATCATTTCAAAGCAAATTGAAGGGCATCGTCCTGCGCTATTCTACCAGCACGATTTGAACATTATGTTAACATAAAAGGGCGAAAAAAGCCAATGTGCGCGCGGTCCCTCTCCATTGATTTTAAACGATATTTTCCGTTCTCTATCGCAACATCGCGTTTTTTAAATCATTGGTTTTATTGGTTATTTTTTTACGTGCTGTGTCGCGGAAGCATAGGTAACGCAGCGAAAAGCCCGCGAAAAAGCTGTCTTTCCGCGCAGATGAAAAAATTTCCCTTGAATATCAGCCACCTGCAAAGCGCCTTTTTGCGTTTACGGCGCGATTTCCGATTTTAGCTGCTGCAGGTAGGTTTTCATGAACTGGACGCGTCGTGCGCCCTCCGCCCGCGCGGAGTTTGTCTGCAGGGTTTCGGCCGTTTTGAAAAGTTTGACGAAGAAATGGTCGATGGCGAAAAGTTTGTCATCCGGCGCGCGGCTTTCGGCGAGCATATCGTCTTCGCTGTAATACGGGCGGCCCATGATGGTGCTGGTGGAAAAGCAGCGCGCGATGCCGATCGCGCCGAGGCCGTCGAGACGGTCCGCGTCCTGCACGACTTTTGCTTCGATGGTTTCGCAGGGGATATTCGCGCTGAAGGAATGCGTGGTGATCGCGTGTTTGATGCCGTCAAAAAATTCTGCGGGATAATGCACGGATTGAAGGTATTCGACGGCGGCGATGCCGGACAGGGTGGAGGCCTGCGCGCGGCGCGGGTCGTTTTTCGGGACGTTCACGAAATCGTGGAAATAGGCGGCGGGCAGCACGACATTCAAATTCGCCCCCTCTTCCCGCGCGAATTTTACGGCGGCGGCGACAACGCGGCGGATATGCAGGAAATCATGCGAGGGGTCGGACGACGGATACAATTCTTTCGCCTTCGCGGCAAACAGCGCGTCCCATTTCTGCAAGGATTCCGGCAGCATCAATACGCCGTTTTCTTGAGGTTTTCGATTTCGGTCGAGAAGCCGTGGGGGTCGGCGATGGGCGGCAGGTAAATATTCTTGTCGTCGAGCGTATGCGTGAACATGAACAGCTGGCCGTAATTCAGCATATTCCCCACCAGCGACTGCGTGATGTTGCAGTAGTTGATCTCGCGCATGTTGAGCTTGTAGACGAGGATGGAGAACACGCCCGATTTATAGAGGAAGCGCTTGTTCGTCAGCACGATCTCGGTCGTCCATTTCTTCGTCATTTTCACGAGGAAGGCAAAACCGCCGATGAGGATGCCGATCAGCGGCGCGAAGAAAACGCCGGGGTTCGACGATGCCGGTGTGCCGGCCTGCCCGGGTGCGCCGGTGCCGAATTTCGAGAGCAGGAAAGCGATGCCGAAGCCCGCGCCCGTCCAGATCAGCGCCTGCATCCATGCGCCGAGGGTGTAGGTCCAGTGGAATTCGCCGCGGCGGACGACAACTTCGTCGTCCAGCATCGTCTGGTTGAGGAAGCGGCTGCGGCGGCCGGTATTTGCGTTTTGAGTGTCCATGCCGACATATTTGCACGGGAAAACCGTGATGTCAAAACCGGCTTTTATCGCCTATAGTACCTGTTATGCGCATTTTACTCACAGGCGGATCGGGCGACCTTGGCACGCTGCTTTCGGCGGAATTGCTGGGCCGCGCCTATGATGTCGTGAATATCGACATGGCCCCGCCCCGCATCGCCGTGCCGCATTTCGTTAAAGGCTCGATCATCGACCGCGCGGCGGTGAAGCGCGCGATGGCGGGCGTCGACTGCGCCGTCCATATCGCCGCCTGGCACGGCATCCATGAAGTGGAAAAGACCAAAACGCCGGAGGAATTCCACGACCTCAACGTGACCGGCACGTTCAACATGCTGGAGGCCGCAGCATCCGCGAAGGTGCGGAATTTCGTCTTCATTTCATCGACCAGCGTTTCTGACCCCTATTCCGTCTACGGCAATTCAAAAATCCTGGGCGAGGAAATGTGCCGCGCCTATGCGCAGCGACATAAGATGCGCATCATCATCCTGCGCCCGCGCGCCTTTATCCCGAGCTGGAACCGCGACGTTTATAAAACATGGAACGACTGGGCGGCATGGTTCATGCGCGGCGCGGTGCATATCGACGATGTGAAGCAAGCGGTGCTGAAATCCATTTTGCGCCTCGTCGAAAACANNGGACATCCCCGCGATCCTGACCATCGACGGTGCCTATGAATACAATTCGGATGATCTGGCGCAGTGGGATGAAAACGGCGCGGGATCAACCTTCCGCAAATATTACGCGGCGCATGAGGCACGCGCGGCTGCCGCCGGCCTCGATATCGCGCGCAAGCCGAAAGTGCTCGACATCACCGCCGCCCGCGCGCTGATCGGCTATGCCCCCGCCTATAGCCTCAAAAACCTGCTGGCGGAGCTGGAAAAATACGGCGACCAGGGCCCGCCCGCGCCTTTTTCAAAGCCCCTGTAAAAGCACCGCAAACGCACGTAACCCCGCCAGGGGCAGCCGGCGGGGTTACGCTTGGTACAGCCTGCTTGATTGTGTGTGCAATGGGGAGCAAGCGGCGCAAGTGAAGAACGGCTTCAGCCGCCCTTCTGACATTGACACGGGCGGGACATCGAAATCCTGCGCGAATTTTTTCCTTTTGATCGCAAAAGCATACCCCCTCCCGGGGCAGCGGGAGGGGGCATGACATCAGCCTGTTAATGCGTGCAGCAAATAAGGCTTAGTCGTTGTCGCGTGCGTCTTCAGCTGCGTCTTTCGCATCTTCTTTCGCATCGCGGCGGTCTTCGGCGCGGTCGGCTTTGTCTTCAGCGCGATCCAGCTTGTCTTCGAGACGGTCAGCGCGGCCTTCGTCCTTTTTCGCGTCGCGGACATCTTCAGCTGCGTCTTTCGCATCTTCTTTCGCGTCGCGGGCGTCTTCCTTGCGGTCCATGCGGTCTTCAGCGCGGTCCAGTTTGTCTTCGGCGCGGTCAGCCGCTCTTTCGATCTTGTGTTGCGCTTTATCGATATTGGGGTGATCGCCTTCGGCGGCGATGGCGACATGGCTGAAGCCGATAACGGCTGTTGCCGCGAGGACGGCGAGGTGCTTGTACATAATGTATTCTCCTAAGTCTGTTGGTGCGGCGGACCGTCGCGGCCCTGTCCCTGCGTTTCTTCAACGCCTTTGCCTGTTATACGGTTCCCCGCCATGAACCCTGCGGCGTAAACCAAATAAAAAAAGTGATGTTTTTCCGGCGCTTAGGGTCAGAGCAATCGCGCGCCATTCGGCACTTTATGATCGGGGGAGACGAGGATCACATTCCCTTCCGCATCATCCACGCCGGTGGTCAGGAATTCCGACATGAACGGCCCGACCTGCTTCACCGGAAAATTGATGACGCAGAGCACCTGCCGCCCGATCAGTTCATCGAGGCTGTATTTTTTTGTGATCTGTGACGACGACTGCTTGATGCCGATTTCCGGCCCGAAATCGACCCAGAGTTTATAGGCGGGCTTGCGCGCTTCCTTGAATTCTTCCGCGCGCACAATGGTGCCGAAATGCAGGCCGACCTTCATGAAGTCGTCCCAGGCAATCGTGGCAGCCGGTTTTTGTTCGGTCATTTCATCACCGTGAAATAGAAAACGCTGCCGGTGCCGGGAACGGATTCAACCCAGATACGGCCGCCGTGATTGTCGACGATTTTTTTGCACACCGCAAGGCCGAGGCCGGTGCCGTTATATTCCTGATAGCTGTGCAGGCGCTTGAACGGCTCGAAAATCTTCTCGAGATTGCCGGGCTCGATGCCGATGCCGTTATCGCCGACGGAGAACAGGTAATGGTCGCCCTTGTCTTCCGCAGCGACGCGTACATGCGGCACTTTTCCGGCGGCTTGGTACTTGATGGCGTTATTGATCAGGTTCTGCAGCAGGCTCATGAACTGCACGGGATATGCCTGCAAAACCGGCAGCGTAGTATAGGTCACTTCCGCGCTGTGCTCCTCGATCGTGACCTTCAGGTTGTCCAGCACATATTGCATCAGTTGGTTGACATCGGCCTTTTCGCGCGCGCGCGCGCCCTGCCCCACGCGGGCATATTCCAGCAGGTCGGACACCATCGCCTGCAAACGCTTCGCGCTGTCGGTGATGATCGTCAGGTATTTCTGGCCTGCGGGGTCGAGCTTCGATTCATATTGATGCCACAAGAGGCTGGAGAAGTTGGCGACCGCGCGGATCGGTTCCTGCATGTCGTGCGACACGACATAAGCAAATCTTTCAAGCTCCGCGTTTGATTGCGTCAGCTTGTCGATGACTTGCGCCAAATTCGCCTCGCGCTCCTTCAGCTCGGCGGTGCGCATCTCGACCATACGCTCGACCGTTTCGCTACGGCGCCCCAGCGTCACCAGCAACAGCCCGAACAGGCCGGTGAAGACGAGGCCGGAGACGAGGATGATGAAAGGCTCGTTGCTGGACGCCTTGCGCTCGAAGGCGGGCGTGCTGCGCCAGACGAAAGTCCATTTGCGCTGCTTGACGTCGATTTCCTTGCTCAGCATGAAGGCGGCTTTGGGGCGGATATCGCCGGTGGCATAGATCAGTGTGTCGGGGTTCACTTCGGTGCTGTCATAGACCGCAAGGTCGAAATCCGCACCCTGCCCGACCGACAGGCCGGTCATGAAGTTTTCGCTGTTGAACGGCGCGCTGATCCAGCCGATGAGTGCGGCCCGGCGTTCTTTCTCCGTCACCGGGGCTATGCCCGCCCGATAAAAGGGCAGCAGCAGCACAAAGCCCGGGGTTTTCTTATCGTCCTGCACCAGCATCACCCGGGGCGTGATCGCGGCCTCGCCGGTATCGGCGGCCCTCCACGAGGCGAGGCGGCGGCCTTCATGCGTCGCCACATTCATGCCGAGCGCGCGGCCGTTGCGGGATTCGGGCTCCATGTATTTCACGATCATGAATTCCTCGCCGCCCTCCGGGTGGATCGTGAAATCCGGCGCGCCGTCCGCACGCGCCCGCGCGACGAAATCATCGAGCGCTTCGGGCTGCACATAGGCGGTGAAGCCGATGCCGCGCACGCCCGGGAACCTTTCATGCACTTTCAACGCATCGGCGAAGGCGCGCCATTCGCTGCGGGTGACGTCGGCGGAGCCCGAAAACAGACCGATGCCGCTGAGCAGGGTCTGCTCGAAGCTGTCGAGGCGGTAATCAAACGCGCGCTCGTTTTCCAGCACTGTGTTCGCGAACTGCGTGCGCGCCTTGTCAAGCGTATGATAGGTCAGCTGTTTCCACGCGACCAGCGTCACCACCAGCGGGATAATCAGCGACGCGAAGGCGACCGTCGGGAACATGCCTTGCGTCGCGCCGCGTGAAAAAATGCGCGGCAGCGTGCCGGAGAAAACAAGGAACAGCGGCATGAAGATAATCGCGCCCAGCATATCGCCGCACCACCAGACACGCCAGTTGTCGAGCGCATGCCCCTCCGGTATCACGCCGGCATAGCTGAGCGACACAACGCCGAAAGTGGATGAAATGACTGAGGCGATAGGACCGATCAGTACCAGCAGGCGTACGACGTCACGCGGCCGCTCCACGGATATCGGCAGCCCTGCAAACCGCTTGACCAGCACATAGCCCACAATAGCCTGCAGCGTGGCACCTATGCCCACGCCGAGCGCGGGCAATATTCTCACGCTGTCAAAATCGGTACCAGTCCAGGCGGCATCCAGCAAAAATGAATTGAGCAGGAAACTGGCGATGAGGATGCCCGGCCACAGGCCCGGGCCATAGGCCACCAGCATGCCAAGCGCGATGCCCGCCGAGGGCCAGAGCAGCGAGGCATAGGTGGAAATCGCCGCCAGCTCCATGGCGGGCTTGCCAAAAGCATAATACAGCGTGGCCAGCAGAAGCATTTTGCCGGAATATTCCAAGAACAGGGATTTTCGGCGGTGGTGCATGTTTGCTTCCTTACAGGCTTACTTTAACGCCTAAACACGCAAATGGGAATATGCTAGAATGCCTTCATGACCGTGCCGATGCCATCCCCCAACAGCGAGCCCCTCCATATCCTCTATGCCGAGGATCAGGAGGCCGATGCGCTGTTCATGGAGCAGGCCTTCCTGACCGCCCGCGCCCAGGTCGTGATGCATTTTGTAACCGACGGGCAGGCCGTGGTGGAATATCTGGCGCGCGAGCCGCGCCTGCCGGACCTGATCTTCCTCGACATCAACATGATGCGCAAGAACGGGCCGCAGACGCTTGAGGAAATCCGCGCGAATGAAGGCTGGCGGCATATCCCGGTTATCATGCTCTCCGGCTCCGCGCTCGACCGCGATGTGCTGGGCTGCTACACCCGCCATGCGAATGCCTATGTGCAAAAGCCGCTCACCTTTCCGGAAATGATGGGTTTCGTGCAGGCGATCGAAAATTTCTGGGTGTTCCAGGCCTTGCTGCCGCAGGATGCCAGTTCATCATGACAGCCCTGAAAATCCCAAGCCCGCGCGCGCCCGTTAATATCCTGATCGCCCACCCGGACGAGGATGTGATGCTGCGCCTGCAGCTTGCGCTCCGCGCCATCACGACGCCCGCCGCGCTGTATCATGTGAAGGATGAAACCAGCCTGTTTTCATTTTTGCGCAAGGCGTCGCCGTATGAAACAGCGCAGCGCCCCGACATGATTTTGCTGGGCTGCGCGCTGATGGCCGCGCTCGACCGCCTGAAATCGGACAACCCGTTTTCCCCCATCCCCGTGATCGTCATGGCGACCGACATTACGCGCGACCAGTCGCGGCAGGCGCATGCGCGCCACGCGAATGCCTGCATGCGCATCCCGTCCGACACGCCGGGGATGCGGAGTTTCGCCGCCGCGCTCGACGGGTTCTGGTTCCGCACCGCCCGCCTGCCCGTCAACCCCGACGTCTGACATGACCGACATCATCTCATGGTCGAGCATCGAGGGGCTGGAAAAAGCGATGGGCGTGCCCGCCGCCCATGCCTTCGCGAAACGCCTGCTGGGTTTCCTCGAGGTCAAGGTCGCGGAAATTCCGGCGGCCTTTGACGGCGGTGACGTCGATGCAATCCGCAGTTGCGTCCACAAGCTTGCCTCGAACGCGGCGGCGCTTGGCGCATTGCAGCTGTCGGCGGCGGCGCGGGACATCGAAGCCTTGTGCCATGCCGGAAAAACAGCCGAAGCGGCGGCGCGAAAAGATGCGCTTTCGGATCTTGCCGCGCAATCGCTTGAAATTCTGCGCGCGAAGCTGCCATAACCACGGGTCACCGACGGGTTTTACATTTCCGTCGGCCTTGCTATAATGGCGGCAAGCAAGGGTATTTCACATGACCAATCCATCCGCCAAGACCGTCGACAGCATCCTCCATATCGTCCTGATCGAAGACCAGGATGTGGACAAAATCATGATCGAGCAGGCGTTCTCGATGCTGGAGCAGCCCGTCATCCTGCATATCTACAGCGACGGCGACGAGGCCCTGAAGGAAATCCGCACCAGCGCGCAGGTGCTGAAGCCCGACCTCATCATCACCGACCTGCGCATGCCGAACAAGGCCGGGCAGGACTTCATCCGGGAGATCAAGGAAATCGACGGCCTCGACGAAGTGCCGGTCGCCGTGCTGTCAGGCTTCACCGAGGAATTCGTGAAGATGGAACCCATGCTGCGCCACGAAGTGGTCGCGCTGATGGGCAAGCAGGAACTCTATTCGGATTTCCCCAAGTTTCTGGGAGAGATCAAGCGCCTCTGCGCGCAGATCAAGCCGCACTAAAACTTCTTGGACGGATTGTAGCCGCCATAGCTGGAGCCCATGGGCTTGGCCTGCATCGTCAGGCCGCCGGTCTTGGGATTTGCAATGTCAGCCGCCAGTTTCGTCACCGACGCCACAGCATCCGGCTTACCGTCCGCACAGCCGCCCATCATCATCGCCACGAATTTCTGCTGCTCGATTTCCGGCGCGCCCGCGCCCATTTTCTGCAATCCCATCGGGATCACGCGCGCAGCCTCGGCGATTTCGATATCCGGCATCCCGGCTTTGCGCAGCAGGCCTTCCATGGCCGTTTCAATTTTTGCGGGGCCGGCGAGCTTGCCGCCCGTCAGCGCGTATTCGAAATCGGTTTGCCGCTTGCGGCCATAATCGTCTTCAGACATTGCCGGTCTCCTGCCTTGATATGACTTAAGGACATTATACGAAAAACACGTTAAATTGTGGTTACAGGACTGTATTTAAAGCCTAATTCGGCTCCCAGATCACGGGCAGGCGGATCGTGAGGGCGGTCCCCTTTCCTTGCGCGGAATCCACATGAACGGTGCCGCCCAGTTTCTCGACGACGGCTTTCACGGCGTTTAGCCCGATGCCGCGTCCCGATTCCTCCGACACCGCATCGCGCGTGGAGACGCGCGGGTCGAAGATATGCTGCAGCAGCGCCTCGTCGCTCTCCGCCGCCGCAGCCGCGCCAAGTTTTTCGCGCAGTTTTTTCTCGTCGATACCGGCACCGTCATCGGCGATTGTCAGGATCATCGTGTGCTTGAAGGGCCCATAGGCGACATCGACCCAGACATTCAGCGCGGCCGTCTTGCCCGCTGCTTCGCGCACGGATGTCTCTTCCGCCGCATGGTCGACAATGTTGCGGGCGACATGCACGAGCGCGCTGAAGAATTCCTTGTAGACGGGCGAGAACACGCGGATTTCGCCATTCGCGGGCATCGTCACGCTCACCTGCTTTTCCGCCATGACGGCGAAAAAGTTCATCTGCGTCTCGAAGGGGATCAACAGGTCGCGCACAGGGGCGGAGACGATCTTCTGGAAGTAACGGAAGGCGATACCCTGCGCCCCCTGCGCCCGCAATTCGCGCCCGAATTCGGTCGCATAGCTGACGGGCAGCATGACCACGTCTTCCTGAATTTCGAAATTATTGCCCCAGATTTCGCGGCCATACCCTTTGGCTTCCTCGAAAACGTCGGAGACCACGTCGCGGGCGATCGCCAGCATCTCGTCGACGGTCACATGCGCCCGCGTCTTCATCTCGTTTTCCATCTCGTGCAAAATGCCCGCCATGATATCGAGGTGGAAAAAGCGCGACATGCCCTTCAGTGTATGCACCTCGCGCGCGAAATCCTCCATGCTGTATTTGATGGCGGGGTCGATCAGCACACCCTCCAGCTTGCGCAGATAACCGACGAAGGCCATTTTGTCCTTCGCGATGCGCAACATGCGGGCGATGCGGGCTTCTTTGAGGCGGATTTCCTCCTGCGCCTTTTCCTCGCGGCTGACATCTGTGGCAATCAACAAAATGGCGAAGAGTTTTTTCTGCGCGTTATACATCGGGCGGTATTGCAGCGACACGGCGATGCCCTGCGAATGCGTGTAGCGCTTCGGCGCAAGACGCATCAGTTCATCAAAGGGAAAAATCGTCGACCGTCCGTGGAAGACGAGGTCGATCAGTTCCTGAAACCGCTTGCGGCCGTCACCATCGAGCTTCAGCACCTCGCCGATATGCTTTCCCGCCGGTTCGGATTCCAGGAGCGCCGCGCAGGCACTTGAATAAATGTTGGAACAAACGCCCTCGCGGTCGAAAAACGTCACCGCCTGCCCTAAACTGTCGAGCACCTTGCGCATCGACAGCAGCAGCGCGTCGCGATCCGCCACCACCTGCATAAATTCCGCCGATACCACGTCGAGCGCGTGCGCGGACTGTTTTGCCCGCGCGGCACGCTCGGCATAGACCACGTCGATTTCCGCGAGCAGGGCTGCAAGCGCATCGTTCTGCGGCATATCGCCGAGATGTGTTGAGACCTGTTTCTGGAGTTTGTCGGATACCATCAGATGTTTCCAATGGCGCGGGCTATGCGCGTTTTTCCTGCAGGTGGATATTGACGCGCACCGCGTTGTCCTGCCCCTCCGGCACGCAGCGGAAACTCAAGGAACTGTGCTCCTGTTTTGCCGCGTCGCGCGCCGCATCGATTTCCCCGACCGCCGGTATGTCCATGGACAGGTCATAGCCACGGCCGTTCAGGAAGGCTTTCACGCGGCTGCCCACCACGTTGGCTATCGCGCAGGCCATGTCTTCACAGATCATTTGCATGGGTATCTTACGCGCCTGCTCGGGATAAGTTTCCTCG